>NZ_FRBF01000032.1 GCF_900142545.1 Fibrobacter sp. UWT2
GTGTCAGGCCGTCAACGCGTGCAACGCGTTGCTAGTATCCTAGGGCTATGCCCGTATATGAAGAACCGCCGGCTATGCCGGCGGGTCACTTTTTAATGCGGATGTAATAGTTTTCTTTTATAACAAACCATAGTTAAATAGTATGCGTTTATGCCTTGACTAGGGCAAAATCTTATTCTATCTTAAAGCCTACAAAAATGGTAGGGAATAAAACCTAGCATAACAAAACAATCGGTGCGAAGCACCACAAGGAGAGTATAAACAATGGCTAGAGTACATTTAAAACAACCGAATGAATTGACTGGCGAAGCAAAGGCCGCTTACGAAAAGTTGGAAGCTGCCGGTAAGGTGACCAACATGAAGCTGGTGATGCTCCAGGACTACGGCATCTACAAGGCATTCATGGGCTGGTACGATGCTTGGGAAAGCCTCGAAAAGACGGTGGGTCTGCGTGCGGCAACAATTTTTGCCCACTCGGTTTCTACGACTAACGGCTGCCTTCTCTGCTCGCTGTTCTTCATTAGCGACCTGAAGGCTCTGGGTCTCGATCCGAACAACTTCGAAACTTCGGAAAACGAGAAGCTTTTGCAGCAGCTGGGTCAGCAGATCGTTAAGGATCCGACGAAGGTTCCGGACGAACTTTTCGAAGGTCTCCGCAAGTTCTATACCGACGAACAGATTATCATTATCGTGGGCTTTGGCGCTCAGATGCAGGCGACGAACAACTTCAATTCTGTCTTGGGCGTCGACGTTGACAAGCGTCTGTTGCCCTTGAAGGAATTGTTCAAGCCCGCTACTTGGAGAGAAAATATCAAGTAATTTGTACTCTCCGTACAACCTGGCGCTCCTGGAAATATTCGAAGTCCATTTTCAGGGGCGCCTTTTTTGAAAGAGGAATTCACAATGGTAAACAATTTCAAAATTTATCTGACCGCTTTGCTCGCTTTTGGTTTTGCCTTTGTAGTAGGGGCGTGCGGTGGCGAAAATGCCGAAAAGAAGTCTGCTCAGCAGGCTGAAAAGTCTCAGTTCAAATTTGGCGTTTTAGAACTCCCTGTTTTGGATGGTGCCTTGTGTGGTGCGCCTTTCTATGTGGCTAAGGAAAAGGGGTTCTTTGCTGAAGAAGGCATTGATGCCAGACTGATTGCGGCCGATGGCGAAACCCGTAAACTTGGACTTAGCAAGGGCACTTATGCGCTCACGAATTCTGATTTCCAGTTTTTCCAGGCGATTGAAAATGGCGTAGATATCAAGATTGTCGATGGAATTCATGTCGGCTGCATTAAGGTGCTGGTGAAGAAGGGTTCGCCTTATAAGACTGCTGCTGATTTGAAGGGCAAGAAAATTGCCGTTGACGAAATTGGCGGTACGCCGCATCAGGCTGCGAGTCTTTGGCTTTCGCTGGGTGGCGTTTCGACCAAGCCAGAAGATAACCAGGTGCAGTTCTTGCCTTATGCCGACGGTAACCTTGCGCTTGAAGCTTTGGAACAGGGCCAGATTGATGCCGCTGCCATTTGGGATCCGCTCGCTTCTGCTTACGAAAAGTCGGGCAAGGCCGACGTGATTATGGATGTGGCAAAGGATCCGGTATTCGATGGCCGCTACTGCTGCTTCATTTATGTGTCTGCCAAGATTTTGAAGGAAGAACCGGCGAAGATTGCAGCACTCTTGCGTGCCATTCATAAGGCGGAAGCCTGGATTGCCGAACACCCTGAAGAAACGGTTGACATTATTGCCGAAGGCAAGTATTCCGAAATCGAAGATAAGGCGTTAGCAGTTGAACTGATTAAGAGTTATGTGTACACTTCGCTGGAACAGCGCAAGACTCTTGGCCGCGATGTGAAGGGCGACTTGCGTTACTTTAGTGAACAGCTCAAGAAGATTGGCTATCTCACGCTGGATTCCGACAAGTTTGTCGCGAACCTGTACGAAGAAGTCGACTTGAGCAAGTAATCAAAAATTCCTTGTTGATTGGCGCCCGCAAGGGCGCATTTTTAAAAATTTTACGGAGAGTTGAATGAACATTGTTTTGACGATTTCAGGATTCCTGATCGCCTTCTTGGTGAACTTGCTTTTTCCGCAGGTGGCCGAAAATGTGCGAATCAAGGAATACGTTTTTGGCGGATTTACGGTTGACGACAATTTAGCGTACCGTCTAGTTTTGCTTGCCATTATTGCCTACTACGCCATTTATACGGTAGTGCTGTTTGTCCGCAAGGCAAGTGCCGATAAGATTGCGAAGTTTTTTGCGGGTGCGAAGTTCCGTTTCGCGGTGGGGCTTGCGCTTGCCGCGTGGGATATTCTCGGAACCAAGCTGCTGTTTTTGCCGCAACCGTTCTTTCCGGGACCTGCGATTATTATGGATGCCTTTATTGGCGATACCAAATTCATTTGGCAGAATACGCTTTATTCGCTGCGTCTTTTTGTAGCCGGATTTTCGGTGGGTGTGGTGACGGGTGTGCTGACCGGTGTGCTAATCGGTTGGTATCCGAAGGCTCGCTACTGGATTTTGCCGGTGCTCAACATTTGCGGCGTGATTCCGGCAGTGGCGTGGATGCCTTTTGCGCTGACGCTTTTTCCGACTTCGTTTGCGGCGGCGACTTTCTTGATTGCGATTTGCTCCTGGTTCCCGGTGGCGACCATGACGGCCGACGGGGTGCAGGGTACGCCGAAGTCGCTGTTTGAACTTTCGCGCACTTTTGGCGCGGGGCAACTGTACCAGATTTTCCATATTGCGATTCCCCATGCGATGCCGCAGATTTTTACGGGCATTATGACGGCGGCTGCGTTTGGCTTTACTACGCTCGTGATGGCCGAAATGATGGGGCAACCGGGCGGTCTTGGCTACTACATTAACACTTCAAAAGTCTGGAGCGCTTATTACAAGGTGTTTGCGGCGATTGTCGTGATGGCCGTGCTGTTCTCGGCAATTTTGAAGGTAGTTGGCGCGGTGCAGCGTTATGTGCTTCGCTGGCAGAAAGGCGTCGTGCGATAGGAGGCGTTGATGATGGATATTTTAGATAAAGAAAAAATCTTGAAGATTCGCGATGTAAACCGCTCCTTTATCGATGAACGCACGGGCGAACCGCGGCAGATTTTGAAGGATATCAATCTTTCTGTTTTTCAGGGCGAATTCGTTTCGATTTTGGGCGCATCGGGTTGCGGTAAGACGACGCTTTTGCGCTTGATTGCGGGGCTTGATCCTGTTCAAGACGGCAAGATTATTCTTGACGGCGAACCGGTGCATGGGCCCGATTCCAAGCGCGGTTACGTGTTCCAGCAGGGTTGTCTTTTCCCGTGGCTTACGGTAGAAGATAACATTGCGATGGGGCTCAAGATCCGTGGCGTTTATAAGCAGAACAAGGACAAAGTTCACGAATTTATCGAGAAAATTGGCCTTGGCGGATTCGAGAAGAATTTCCCGCACCAGATTAGTGGCGGTATGGCGCAGCGCGTGGCGATTGCGCGCGCGTTGATTAACGATCCGGAAATCCTGTTGCTCGATGAGCCCATGGGTGCTCTTGATTCGTTTACCCGTGCCGAAATTCAGGACTTGCTTTTGGCGCTCCGCAAAGAACGCAATACCACGATGATTCTGGTTACGCACGATATTGACGAAGCTCTTTACCTGTCTGATCGTATCGTGATTATGACGCCGCGTCCGGGGCGCATTAGCGAAGTGCTTGAAATTCATGACAGTTTCCCGCGCGAAAGAGGTTCTGCACAGTTCCTGGAAAAACGCCGCAAGATTCTGGAGCGCTTTGATCTTGCCCGTTCCAATACGGCGCCGGAATACGTCATTTAGTCTAGATGGATTTGCTATCAGAAAAATTGATAACGAGCCCTAAAAACAAAGTATTGGACAGCGACCAAAATCGCACCTATATTTGTTCACAAAATTAAGGAGAGTAGCAAATGTCAAATAACATTGATTATGTAGAAAAAGAAAACGCAGCCTCATATGAAAAGGCCCGAAAGTATAACCTGTTCTCTTTCGCCAACGCCCCGCATAAGGACTATAAGCCGTTTTACATTGATCACGCCGATGGCGTTTATGTGTACGATGGCAAGGGCCGCGAATATATCGATATCGCGTCGGAACTGGTGAATGTGAACATCGGCTTTAACAACCGCCACATTATTGAAGCGGTGCAAAAGCAGGTGGAACGTTTGGCTTACATCGCTCCGCGTCATGCCTTTGCTGAAGCGGGCGAACTCAGCGAACTCTTGATCGAAAAGATTGCGCCGAAGAACATGAGAAAGGTGCTGTTTACGCTGGGTGGCTCCGAGGCAAACGAATTTGCGATTCGCTTTGTGAAGGCGTTTACGGGTCGCGACAAGATTTTCTCGAAGTATGAATCTTACCATGGTAGTACTTACGGTGCATCGAGTTTGACGGGCGAAAGCGAACGTGCTTCGCTGTTCCCGACGATTCCTGGGTTCATCAAGTATCCGGCTCCGCATCTTTACGGCTACGACATTAAATTTGCAAGCGAAGAAGAAGCGACCAAGCATTTCCTTTCTCGCCTGGAATACCAGATTCAGCAGGAATGCCCGGAATCTGTGGCGGCCGTGTTCATTGAATCGGTCACGGGTTCTAATGGCGTGTACCTTTACCCCAAGGGATACCTGAAGGGTGTCCGCGAAATCTGCGACAAGTACGGAATTTTGATGGTGTGCGACGAAGTCATGAGTGGCTTCTTGCGCACGGGTGAATGGTTTGCTTGCCAGGCCGATGGCGTGGAACCGGACTTGATTACTTTTGCAAAGGGTGTGAATAGCTCGTATGCACCGCTCGGCGGCGTGCTCATTAGCGAAAAGATTGCGAATTATTATGAAGAAAATGCCTTTACTGCAGGGCTTACTTATAATGCGCATCCGCTCGGTGTTGCTGCGGCTATTGCCTGTATCGAAGAATACTTCCGCTTGGATGTCCAGGCGAACGTGAAAAAGTTGGAACCGGTGCTAAAAAAGAAACTTGCCGAACTCAAGGCAAAGCACCCCTCCGTAGGTGACGTGCGTTCTGTAGGCTTGTTCGGTGCGATTGAATTCAGCTACAGCAAGGATCACAAGGATGTTATCCGCAAGAATGCGGCTGGCGAACCTTTCCTCGGAAACTTTATCACGAAACTTCGCAACGATTATGGCATCCTTACGATGGGCGGCGGCTCCACAATTCTGGTGGCACCTCCGCTGATTATCAACGAGGCTCAAATCGACGAAATCTTTGCTCGCCTCGACAAGGCAATCACCGAATATGCCGATGGCTTAATAAAATAATCATCTCCAATTCTATCATGGCGGACTCAATTGAGTCCGCCATTTTAAATTTCTTTGTGTCATAAATTAAAGGTGACTGCTAAATGCAGCCACCTTTTTGGTTTTACTATGGATCGAAAATTCGGCAGAATGCCTTCGCGCTATTGGATAGCGGCGAAGGCTTGTTCCAGGTCGGCAATCAAATCGTTTACGTCTTCAAGACCAATCGAAAGTCGGATGGTTTCGGTATGGATATCGGCCAATTCCTGAGCATGTTCCGGGAGCTCGATGTGGGTCGTTGTCGACGGGTTGATAATGAGCGAACGGGCATCACCGATGTTTGCCTGGAAGCTGAATACCTTTACGGCTTCTAGGAACTTGATGATGCTGGCGCGGTCTTTCTTTTTAAGGCCAAAGCTGAGGATTGCGCCGGCACCCTTGGGGAAGTACTTGGCGGCGAGCGCCTTGTACTTGCTGTTTTTAGCGTGAGCGTGGTTGACCCAGGCGACTTCGGGGCGCGTTTCCAAGAATTCTACGATCTTTTCAGCGGACTTCACCGATTTCGAAATTCGTTCCGAAAGAGTTTCGATGCCGAGCAGCACCAGGTAAGAATTGAACGGGGCAATTGCGCCGCCCAGATAATTCAGGTGAATGGCGCGAATGCGGCCCGTAAAGGGAGTGTCGGGGAAAACATCGTAAAAGCTGCGGGGAACGCCCTGTTGCGACACCAAGAAATGCGGCTGACCATCAAACTGCGGGAACTTTCCGTTTTTCCAGTTGAACTTGCCGTTTTCTACAATGGCACCGGCAATCACGTTGCCGTGACCCGTAAGGCCCTTGGTGGCCGAATAAACGACTACGTCGGCGCCGAAATCAAACGGATTCAGCAAGTAGGGGGTTGCCACCGTGTTGTCAACAATCAGCGGAATTCCATGCTTGTGGGCGATATTTGCGATCGCTTCAATATCCAGAATGGTGGCGTTCGGGTTGGTGATGGATTCGATGTAGATTACCTTGGTGTCTTCCTTGACTAAGGCCTCGAAATTGGCCGGATCGTCAGGGTTTTCTACAATATCATACTTGACGCCCGTCTCTCCGAAGATTTGTTCGAAACTATCGAAAGATCCGCCGTAAGAACGAGCTGTTGCAAGGATTCTGCCCTTGCCTGCAGTGACATTCAGAAGCGCATACGTTACCGCTGCCATGCCCGAAGAAAGCGTGACAGCCCCGGTTGCTCCCGGGTGGAGTGCCGTAAGGCGCGCGTCAAGTACATCCGTTGTCGGATTGGAAAGTCGAGTGTAAAGCGCTTCGGCGCTGTCAAAATAGAACAGGTCGTCGCTGCGCTTTACGGTATCAAGGGTAAAAGCGGTTGTCTGGTAGATAGGTACCGAAACAGCGTGGTTGTGTTCAGCAGGATTATAGCCTGCGTGCAACTTAAGCGTATCAAAAGAATAATTGGACATGTAGCCTCCGTATTTTTTTGATAGCAAAGATAGAAGCGGAATAAGCGAATGTCCAATACTTAATTCTTATGCTGAATTATCGATTTTTTCTATAAGCGTGAGGTTGTTGAATTTGTTGAAGTTATAATAAAAATCTATAACAAATCATAGTGATATAGTATTGGACATTTTGGGTATACCTTTTTAATTTATGCACCGAAAATTTATCAAGGAGAGTACCATGAAACAGTACAAAGTATTTGTTGTTGCTAATCTTATTTTCGGATCGTTGTTGATTGCTTTCGGCCAGGTGTTTTTGCCGGTTTGTGGAAACGGAACGATGCGTTGCGGAACTTCGACAACGGTAGATGCGGTTTTGGGTCTTGCGTTGTTGGTGATTGCCGTTTTTGCTGCGGGCCTCCTTAAGAAAAAGGCGCATGTCATTCTTTCTGCGTTGTCGCTTGTGGTGGGTGTTTTCGTTTCGCTGGTGCCGACGGTGATTGTGGGCACTTGCCCGCATGCTCACATGGCATGCCATGCGATAACGGCTCCGGTGCTTGCGCTTACGGGCGTCGTGATTGCGCTCTTTGCAGCAGTAAATTTGGTTTATTTGAAATTGAGGAGGCGAAATGAACAAGACTGATTTGAATTTGATTATTGAAAATTACTTGCGAAACCCTTTCCGTAGTTTTGGGCTTTCACTTTTGATTGCTTTGCTCGCCTCGGTGCTTTTGGTGGGTGGGCTTTTGTCGCTCTCTCTTTCTAAGGGATTGAATCGTCTTTCGTCTCGCTTGGGGGCCGATGTCATTGTGATTCCGCAGGGGACCGAGATTAATGATCAATCGGTTCTTTTGCAGGGCGATTCCAAGTATGCCTATTTGCCGCAGGGTTCGCTGGAATTTATTCGTGGCCTTGAAGGTGTAGAAATTGCGACGCCGCAGTATTTTTTGACCACGTTGAGTTCTAGCTGCTGCGATCAGAAGGTCATGATTATCGGTTTCGAGCCGGCATCTGATTTTGTGATTCAGCCTTGGATTCACGAGGTCCTTACGGATAAACTCCCTAAGGGTGCTATCGTGGTGGGCGGCGATATTAGCGTGGGCGAGAAAAAGACCGTCAAGTTCTTTGACCATGAATACCCCGTGGCGGCCTCTCTTGAACCGGTTGGCAACAAGTTGGACCAGGCCGTTTTTGTAGATGTGGCGACACTTGCCGATATCCGCGAGGCAGCTAAGGCCAAGGGCGTGATTTTCTTGCATCAGGATGTCAAATCCGAAGGTTCGGATTCGCCGATTTACTCCAGTGTTTTAATTAAACTTCGCGCAGGGGCCGATATCGAACGCCTTTCTCGAGAAATTCATACCCGCTTTGACGGCGTGCAGATTCGCACCCGTAAGGATTTGTTCTCGGGTCTTGAAAAGTCGGCGAACTTCTTGCAGATTGTGGTGTGGTCAATCGTGGCCCTTTTCTTGGTGATTGCGGTTGCCGCGATTGTGATTTCGTTTTCACTTTCGACTCGCGAACGCAGGCGTGAATATGCGCTTTTGCGAATTGTGGGCTATGCCCGCAAACGTTTAAGGACTCTTGTGCTGGGCGAATCGCTGCTGGTGTCGGCGGTAGGAACGTACATTGGCTTGCTGCTTTCGAGCGTGGCATTTTTTACTTTTAAAATTTGGATTGGCGAACATGTGAACGTGCCCTTCATTGTTCCGGGAAATGCCGAAATCGCGGCTGTTTACGCTGTGGTAGTTTTGCTTTTGCATTCGGTGGGGCCGTTGGCTGTTTATGGTGTGGCAAATAAGGTGAGCAAGATTGATGCCTACGCCGCTTTGAGGGAGGTAGAACATTGATTTTAAACGTATCTAATTTGTACAAGACTTATACCCGTCGCGGCGAAGAATTTAACGCCGTAGAAGATGTGGAATTTTTTGTCTGGTCCGGCGATTTCTCGGTGATTTATGGTGAATCGGGAAGTGGAAAGAGTACGCTGCTTTCTCTGCTTTCGGGAATCAATCGCCCCACGAAGGGATCCGTGATTTTTAACGGTGCCGATTTTGCGACTCTTTCGGATGCGGAGATTTCTGCCATTCGAAACGAGAAGATTGGCTATGTGCCGCAGGAATCTGTTTTCTTGCCCCATTTTACGGTGCTGGAGAATATCTTGTTGCCCAAGGCCCTTCGTGATGGTGAGAAAATCGAGATTCGTTCCATTGCGGATGTGACTGATGTAGATATTGCCTCGAAACTGGAAAGGCTTGGTATTGCCCATTTGGTGCATGAAATGCCGGCAGAACTTTCGGGTGGCGAGCTCAAGAGAGCTGCGATTGCGCGTGCTTTGGTAAACAAGCCTGAAATTGTAATCGCTGACGAGCCCACAAGTAATTTGGACGAAACCAATGCCAAGATTGTCTTTGATCTTTTGGCCGAATTGGCACAATCGGGAACGTCGGTGTTGGTGGCGACTCATGACCCTCGCGGCTTTAGGTATGGTGACCGCGTTTATACCATGCACAAGGGGCGTTTATTGCCGAATGGGGAATCCGATTTTGGCGGTTTGTAATCTTTAATTAAGTGTAAAGGAATAATGTTGTACGAAAAATAGGCCCTAAAGCGCATTGAAAAAAGTTATCTTGTGCGCAAATTTTTGAAAAAGGGTTAGGGATGAATCGTCAACAGCGCGAAGAACTTCTCGATAGCATCAATCTTCTAGAAAATAGCCGTGATGAATATATCCGAAATTATGCCGGCGTGAGTGTCCACGATCGTACCGTCAGATCGGTGCAGTTGCGTAAGGCCCTTGAAAATGTGAAACGGCCTTTTGCTCAATTGTGTGACAAAATGAAGACGGGCGATTGGCTGTATCTGCCATTTGAATTACCGGAGCCCGCCTGCGTAAGGGATTCCGAATTGACTTATTTCGGATTGCCGCCCAAGACGCTTTCGCAACTGATTGTTTTGATTGCGGCGTCTATCAAGAAGCAGAATGTCACGGTTCTCTCTATTTGCACGAGGAATCTTGCCGTATACGAGATGATGTTCGGTTTTTGGAACGCCCCGCAGAAAGATCATCTGGATGAACGCGTGGCCGCCATTACCGTGGCCGAAGAAAAGACATCCGCTTTGTTTGAGAAGGCTTCGGAGGAATTCGAAAGAATTCTGAAGATGACAGACTTGGTGAAGGCCCAAATGATGTCTGTGACAGAAGTGGAGCAGAGTGCAAAAGCCAAGTCTGCAGAGGTGGCAGAAAAGGTCGCCGAAATTCAGGCGTTGACGGAACAGTTGGATGCACAGAAGCAAGGCTTGGAAGAACTCAAGGAATCCTTGACGCTTAAGATGAATGACGCCGAAGACAAGGACAGACTATTCTCTGAGAAGATGGAGTCGGCGCAGAATCTGATTGATCAGGTGGGCGCAAAGATTTCTGAAATCGACAGCATGGCGGAAAATAGCTTGAAGGGAGTTCAGGCTTGCTTGACGACGTCTAGCGAGAAGGTGGAAGAAATCAAGAAGATGACCGACTTTGTAGGCGGCGGTGCTCTAGGCAGCAGCTTTAACAAAAGAAAACGTAGCTTGGGCTGGAAAGCGCGTATTTGGTTGTTCCTGAGCCTGGTGCTTTTCGGCGGCTGTTCCTGGTGGATTTATAATGTGTTTACCCGATTCGGTGTGCATACGGATTCCGTATGGGCCGATGTGGTAATTAATATCGCCTTGTCTTCGATGGCAGTTTTTGCGCTTATCTTTGCCTTGTGGGAGTATGGCAAGGAACGAAAACTGCAAGAAGAATATGCCTTTAGGGAGACTGTTGTCTCAACGTTGACGGCATGCTTGGAACAGCTAGATGCCTGCAATCGGGACGATGTGAAAAAACTTCTTTCGGAATCTTTTTACAGAATTTGTGTTTCTGAGAAATGTTATTCCAGATAGTGTAAAGACACTTCGACGACTAAAAAAATAGTTGAAAAATCATAGTGGATTTTAAAGAATCTGTTGTTATATTTCATGCGTATGATTACGCTGAACGACTATTTGTATTCTGGAAACACGGTGCTGAAAATTTTGCACCAATATTCTAACGACCTCAGAAACGGTGCGAAGGAAACGCGCAACAGCATTGACTTGGCGCATTCTAATTTTCTGATTCAGATTATTGAATTGCTGGAACACAATGACTTCTTGACTTCACAGTCTCAGAGAATCAAGGAATTCTATAAGTTCATGACGCGGGAATATCCGTTCTTGGCTTTTACCTTCAAGGGCCGTATCAAATCGTTGATTCGCGCCGAGGAAAAGTTCAACGGGTACATTCTTGAATACATCTACGGCTACTACAAGAAAAACGGAAAGTTCCCGACTGAAGCCGAAATCAAGAGTAAGCTGAACTTCCGCGACTTGATTGCTTACCGCATCGTGATTTCGATGCCGACTTGCCACATTCGAAAAGGCGAGAATCGTCGCGAGGTGGAAGAAAAATATCTGTACGAAATTGCGAATGTGTTGCCGGAATTCTTGGAAGAACGCGGCTTTACGGCAGAGATCACAAAGTACACAGAAGATGGTCATTCGGAATTGCTGAATGAACAGGTGCGACCTTATTATCATGATTCGGTGGCATTCCCGAGAAGTTCGGGTTACCAGTCGCTGCATATTATTTTCTACGATAATCTGGCCCGCTGCTTTACCGAGGTGCAGTTGCGTACGAAGGATATGGATGACTTTGCCGAAATCGGCGAGGCGAACCATTTTGGATACGAGAAAACGCAGGAAGCACGCCGCAGCAAACACGACGAGATTCCGAGTGGCGAGTGCGTGTACTTTGACGAGGCGTACGAACGCTTGACAAAGTTGCAGGAAATCGAGCTCGCGAATGTTGACGTGAACATGTTCAAGGCGATTAATAACCAGCTGATTAATGACGGCTGCGGGCTGTTCAGAGGCCGGCAAATCTTGCCGTTCGAACATCTGTCGCGCTTCCAGAACGATTTAATCGACTGATTTTATACTTCCGTCGGAATTTCTTTGCCGGAATCTACGCATTAGGGGATTATTTTTTAATCTTTAGTGCGTATGATTGCGGCAATCTTTTTTTCCATATTCTTTATTTTTTGCGATGCGGGCGTCTTGTTTTTGACTCAGCCTAGTTTCGGGCGGCTCCCGCAGGGCAAACGCCTGGAACGAATCAAGCAGTCGCCGCATTATGATGGCAAGAAGTTCGTGAACGAAATCGAGACCGAATTCACGACCGGCAAAAAGAGCAAACTGCAGGTTTGGAAAGATTTTATGCTGGGCGACAAAACGCTGCTCGCCCCAGATACGGCGCTGCATGCTATCAAGACGGATTTGAAGTCGCTGCCGCAAGACCGTGATTGGATTGTATGGTTTGGACATTCATCGTATCTGTTGAATTTGTCGGGGAAAAAGGTGCTGGTGGATCCGGTGTTTTATAAGGGTTCTCCGGTGAAGTTCGCAAACAAGATGTTCCTGGGAACAGATATCTACAAACCTGCCGATATGCCGGATATTGATTACTTGGTCATTTCGCACGACCATTGGGATCACTTGGATTACGAAGTGGTGAAAGAAATGGAACCGCGCATAAAGAAGGTGGTGGCACCTCTTGGTGTGGGCGAGCATTTTGAATATTGGGGATACTCTGCCGAAAAGCTTGTGGAATTGGATTGGTGGCAATCTGAAGACTTTGGCGAAGATTATCGCGTGACGGCGACTCCGGCAAGGCATTTTTCGGGCCGCGGCTTGCAAGAAAATAAGACGTTCTGGGCTTCGTTTGCTTTTAGATCGCCCAAACGTCTTGTATGGATTGGTGGCGATTCCGGTTACGGCCCACATTATGCAAAAATCGGGAAGGTGTTTACGGACATCGACCTTGCCATTCTTGAAAACGGCCAGTACAATCCAGATTGGGCCCATGTGCACACGCTGCCGAAATATTTAGGCAAAGAAATGACGGAACTTGGCGCAAAGCGCTACCTCACCGTTCATCACTCCAAATTCTGCTTGAGCAAGCACAAATACTTTGAGCCGCTCGAAAACGCAAAGCGGGCCGCCAAGGAATCTGGCAAACCCGTGCTGATGCCGGAAATCGGCGAAGTGATGTATTTAGATTAAAGTAGGCTCTTTAATTAAACTTCTTAATGCATCTTACTGCTGCAGCCTGCCACTTGTACATATAGACTGAGAATGGATGCTGGTACGACACGAATCGTGCGACGTAGGCTTGATCTGCGTCGCGTTCATCTTTTAAGATGATGTTTCCGCTTGTCATGAAAGAGTAGATACCCGGTGCCACGCGCATCCCGTTTGCGGGCATAGCGAATCCATAGGTGTTGCACTGGTATTTTTCAAAGGCTTCTTCTGAAGGGTAATAACCGCTCCACGAGGAGGCGCAAGATAAGTTGCGAAGGTAATTCTCGTCGAATACACGTAAATCACTAGATGTCGGCAGCCTCCAACCGTCTGGGCAAATTCCTTGAACGGTGTCGGCAGGAGAACAGGCGACTCCCGCGCCGCAACCGGTTTTTGCGGAATCCATGGCAACTCCCCAAGTGTAGTAGCGACCGTAAATGTCGCAATTTTCTTCGATATCGTTAAGGCAGAAGTCGCCGTTTTTGATAGGCGAGTCGTAATTGAGATTTTCGGCCATCCATTCGCGACCTTGGAAAGTGATGGTCTTGTACACCTTGCCGTCTCTTTCATCCTTTAATTCGCCGTATTCCCAGTCCACTTCCATTTCAGAAGCGATGCGGTTGATGTCGCTGGCGGTGTCCGGTTCTGCTGCGAGGGTGGAAACGTAGGAGCCGTTCGTGAACGGCCTTGGGGCGGTATCTGCGACGCAGCGAACGGCGGCCAAATTGAAATGACTCAAGCCCCAGCTGGAGCAGCTTTTCTGGCACCATATTTGTTCCCATCCGCGGGAGGTTTGATACCAGAATTGAATGTCGTTTGTAGATGTGATACTGTAACTGCCCGATATAAAGCCGGTGGGATTTTCGGAGTCAAAGATATTTCGGTTTTCCTCTTCCTTGAGGACGTTAATCAAACGGCTTGCCTCGCTATAAGTGGGCATGTGGAAGCCCAGGGGGCAAATTCCGCGTTCGTCCCAATTGCAATCCGGTCGGGTCAAGGTGTCTCCGCAACCGGTTCGAAGCGTGTCTGCTGCTGCAGTGACGTCGTAATTGTAACCGCCCTTCAAGACAAAACTGCTCGAATTGACCATAGAGGTGACTCGGCCACTTTTTGTCTTGTACACAAGATTCTGGGCGAGCCAAGTGCTGCCTGCGATTTCGAGGGTCTTGTACACGTGATCGTCGCGTTCGTCCAGGAATTCGCCATAGGTGACGTCTGGATTCAGGTAGTCGTCGTAAACACAATTGTGTTCGGAGCAGTCGTAGGTTCCTGCAGGAACAATTTTCGGTACGGGGGATTGGCCGTGAAAAACTTCTTTGGTGGTCCCGCCGTTTGAATCGCCGTTTTCCGAGGAAGAGGTTCCGCTGTCTTCGGAACATGCGAAAACGCAGAGTACCGATACGGTAAACCCGAAAAGAATTGCGAGGCGACTGCTCAATATTCGAGAAAACATTTGAACCCTCCTGTGATTCAGACTATGAAAATGTAGAAAAAATTATATTTGAAACAGATATTTTATCAAATGTGGTGGGTTATGAAGAAAAATTTTTTCTGTCTAAGTTTGCTATTGTCGACCCTCTTCTATGTGATAGGGTGTGGAGATAGCGATTCATCGTCCGCTCGTGCAGAAGATGATCTGTCTTCTTCATCTGAAGCAGAGGATGACGATTCTCAGGACAAGAGTAGCGGTAGCTCAAAAAGTAGTTCTTCTACGACAGACGGGTCTTCGTCGAGTAAGTCGGTCTTCAAGACCAGACCAGACAAAGTCGAATTCAAACAGGGAACGTTCGTTGATGAGCGTGATGGTCAGGAATATAAAACCGTTACTATCGGGAATCAGACCTGGATGGCGGAAAACCTGAACTACAAAATAGAATCGGAAAGCTGGTGCATTGAGGAAGGGGAGAAAGGCTGTAAAAAATTCGGAAGGGCCTATACGTGGGTTGGTGTTTTGGATACGGCCAATAGCCGCTGTCATCCTGACAAGGAATGTGAATACCCGTTCCAGGGAGCTTGCCCCAAGGGGTGGCATGTCCCGGTTCTCAGTGAATGGGATACTCTTGTTTCTGTGGTAGCCCAGAAAAAGAAAGATGACGATTCCTATACGGGTGTCGCTTATCTTTTCTTGGCTAAGGAAGATTGTTATTACTGCGGTTCGGATGATTATGGATTTTCCATTATGACGAAAAAGGATTCCTTGTCCCGATTGACGCAGTTCTTTACCTCGAATAATTTTAATTACGAGAACATTTACTATGTGTATGGTTATAGGCGCGGCGTTTATGTAGATATTGATTTGTATGACATCGATATACATGGCGTAGACAGATCTTCTACATATCCGAAAATGGTGCGTTGCGTCAAGGATGAAATCGCCCGCCCCGATATCACCAAGCCCGAAACCGTCAAATCGACTGCACCCGGTTGCGAAGATGCGAAATGGCAACCGAGAGTTCAACCTTGCAATGACCTGACGACGGACAATTGCGTCTATCAGGATGGTGGCGTGAAAATCGGAGAAAATGTCTGGAAGAAAGGCGCTACCAACACGACTCCGTACTACGATGGCGCTACATGTGGTGACGGCTGGTATGTTGCCGACAGCCTTGATTGGGAAAACCTGTTTAAGGATGTTGGCGGAAAGTGCTTTGCCTCGCTGATGCTGAAGTCTTCGTCGGGATGGAATGCCGGAAACGGAATAAACGCTTACGGTCTGAACATTACGCCCACGGGACATTACGATGTGTGGGTTGACCATGCAAAGAAAACGGCCCGTCTCGATTATCGTGAATTCGAAGGTGAAAGATCCGATGCCGGCTTCTTTGTCTATGCGGAAGACAACAAATATCGCAATGTGTTTGTTTTCGGTTCAACTCAAGAGGTTTATTGGAGCAGCAGGACGTCGACTTCTGCAAACCTCCTTTGCATCAAGGGATATAGAGAAGATGTGAAGGCGGATCCCGAAAAAGAAGTACTCATCAATCCTGATTTTGATTATGGTGAATTTAAGGACCCGCGCGATAATCAAGTCTACAAGACGACTATTATCGGTCAGCAGAAGTGGATGGCGCAGAACCTTCGCTACGAAACCGATAACAGTATCACGGTAGAGGCGAAGAAATACGGACAGCATTATACTTACGAAGATGCTCTCGAAGCGTGCCCTGCCGGCTGGCATTTGCCTTCTCAGGCGGAATTCGATACCTTGATTTATATCGGTGCAAAGGAATACAAGAGTAGAAGGCTCCTTAGTAAGGATGAAGCCTCGTACCTTACCGATGTGACGGGATTTTCGATGGGACTTATTGCAAGCGAAGATTATTCTCGCCAGCATTATACCGCCTCGTTCTGGTCAAGTACCAAAATTACGGATACCACGGCGGCAATCCTGTACGCCTATCGCAATTCTTCGGACACCCTGTATACACCTGAGGCAAGAATGAGGCAGCATAAGAGTGTTCGTTGCGTTAACGATACTTCGTTTACTTACGGTTATTCGGGAAAGTATGAAGTCCTTGAAGATGCTCGTGATGGACAGACTTACAAGGCTGTGGAAATTGGCGGTTCGACTTGGATGGTCGAGAACCTGAATTTTGCGTCGGACAGTAGCTATTGCCAGATGGATTCTTGCGATGTTTACGGAAGACATTATAAGTACCCGTTCACGTCGGAAGATAGCGTGGCCTTGTGCCCTGATGGCTGGCATATTTCAACCACGGCTGATTGGGAAAAGCTGCTTGCCAATACTTACGAAAAGGATTCGACTTCGGCCGGCTTGAGGAATGCTTTTGCATGGCCGATGAAGGTTCAAGGTGACAATGCATATGGCTTCAATGCCTTGCCGAACGGATGCTATAATGATTATGATTTCGGCTCGCCCCGCACGGTTGCTTGCTTTGGAGTAGAAACCGCTGAGGACGAAACCGCATATTACTATCGCATGTCGGAAAATAAAGTCGTACGGGATTCAATCAATTCGGCCAATTACTACGGAATTCGCTGCGTCAAGAATCCGGAGTAGGCTGATAGTATCTAAGGCTACTTTACAGCTGCGATCAGGCGCACGGAATCGAACGCCTTCAGGTTTCCCATCAGAAAATACCGCTGCTGTAGCGCATTTTCGCCGAGAAATTCGTCGACCTTGAATCCGTAACGCTCAAGCACCTCGAAAACTTCGCGGTCCAAGTAGCCTTCGGCCATGGTTTCGCCGCAATCAGCAACAATTTTTCGCAATTCCTGAACCGAATTCGAATAGGCATCTTTTTGCAGGTAATCAAATACAATCGAAATGCCGGTTGATGCAATCTCTGAAAACTGGCGCACGGTTTCCGCAAAAACAGGCAGTGGAAGGTAATACGAAACGCCCAGAATACTAATGACTGTCGGTTTTTTGCAGTCAAAGCCATTTGCGACAAGTCTTTCGACAATGCTGTCCTTGCTGAAGTCAATCGCCACAAAATGGACATTCTCCGAAACGCTCCACTTGAGTTCGCGAATGCGATTTTTCTTGTAGTTTTGCGTCGGCAGCAAATCCAGTTCAAAAACTTCAACATTCGGGTCTTTGTTGCGGAACGAGAACGTGTCTACGCCCGCACCGCAAATTACATATTGAATCTTTCCCGAACGGGCAAGGAGCTTAACGCGATCTTCGGCGAAGCGACTCCTCGAAAGTACAATCGGGAGGAAGTATTTCCGGTTGAAATATTCGACCGAATTTTCTGATTCCTGCGGAAACCGCTTTAGAATCAAGCGCGAAACATTTTCGTACTCCTCGCGGCCCATCAGGTCGAACGCCAAAAAGTCATTGAAAACGGTATGGTCCGATTGTAGAGAATGCCAGGCTCGTGCAAATGCGCATAATTTTGCTGTTAAACTTTCCATTGTATTATCCTTTTTAAATTTTAGTTGAGGGCCTTAGCCCATAAGAAACGCCCGCGTAGGCTAACCATACACGGGCGACAAAAATGAATACCGCAATAAACGCCCGTCAACATCGGCCGTTCTTACAACAAAATCCTACAATCAGAGGCAGCATTTTATTTATCCTGTAATCCCTTGAGTCTCTGGGTACGTTCCGCAATCTTTTTGCGGTATACGTTGATTTTGGCAATCGCTTCGGCGATGGGGAGCGCGATATCAAAAGCGCGCACGTTAAAGCGCGTTAAAGCCTGCACCGCCTGCGGGCCAAGCTGCGAGCAAAGAACGTAATCTAAATCGGCTAGATTTTTCGCGGCCGAGAACATAGATGAACGTTCTACATCTCGCTGACCGCAAGCACCATCGCCGCATGTGCCGTCGCAATGCTCCGGCTTAACGCGGACTTCGACTTTTTCAAATTTTCCGCTTTCTTCATCGACTTCGTAGACGTCGAACGCCGCGGCATGCCCAAAGTGAACATTGACATTTTCGCCATCGTTTGTAGCGACTGCAACTCTATATTTAGCCATGAGAGAAAGTCTCCTTTACACGGATACGGTCCATGTAGATTTGCGCGCCGACATCGTAAACGCCTGGGACGCCAACGGCATCGGCACGGCAATGGGCGCAATGCTTGAATACGTTGATGAATACGCCCGCCTGTTCCTGCGCAATCGCAAGTGTCTTTGGTGTCGGAGCAGGAATATCCTTAAAGCCGTTTTGCGGAATCAAGGGAATGATATTGTACATAATCGCACCCGCTTCGCGCACGGTGGCCGCCACATCTTCGATGTGCTTGTCGTTAATGCCCGGGCAAAGAACCGTATTCACTTTGATAAGCGTTCCACTCTTTGCAACTTTGCGAATGCCTTCGAGCTGGTTGTGAATCAGAATTTCTGCGGCTTCTACGCCCGTATAGGTTTTACCGTGGTAGAAAATTCTTGCATTGATCATCGCCTCGATTTCAGGGTCCACGGCATTCACCGTAACCGTGAGCGAATCAATGCCCACATCGATGACTTCGTCTGCCTTGTCATTCAGCAAAAGCCCATTGGTGCTCATGCAGCGAATCAGCTGCGGGAATTCCTTTTTTACCAAGCGGAATGTATCTAGCGCAAAAGGAGTTGCCAAGGTGTCGCCTGGGCCAGCGATTCCCACTGTCGTAAGTTCCGGCACATATTCCAGAGCCTTGCGAATGTACCCGCATGCCTCTTCGGGTTTAATCACCTTACTCGTATTTCCCGGTACCTGAGCATCTTCGTTAATGCGCCTATCACAAAAACGGCACTCGATGTTGCAACCCGGGGCGACGGGCAAATGAATGCGCCCCTTTCGGTTTTTGCAAGCACCAAAACACGGGTGTTCTCTAAAAACTGTTTCTTGACTGGTTGCCATAAAACCTCGCAAGGTATAGAAACCCTGCACAAAAAATGATCGGTAAAGAACCGATTTAGTTTGTATTAAAAATGGTGAACGTTTTGCCTAGCGTTCTGTAGCGTAATGAATGCTTTAACTTCTTAGCCAAAGAAGTATATGCGTAAAGTTAAAAAACAGAATTGTCAAATTCAATATGAATCCAAGAGCGAAAATAAAAAAAGTTCATTTTTTTGAGAGAGCGATAGCTTTATGCTAACGCATGTTATAGGCGTTCGCTATCGCAAAATACTTTTTCGCATGCGCAATAGATTCACGCTAATAAGGGTTATAAGCGGAATTTATAACAACTTAAAAAAAGTGATTTTTTTTGACTAAACGGGTTCAAAAAGTATTGGAAAGAGTTGACTTTAATTCTAACTTGCCTTTGCCTAGTATTTTTGTAGGAAAACATCAAGGAGACACGATAACATGTCTAAGAAATTACGTCAAATCGCTATTTACGGAAAGGGTGGCATCGGTAAGTCCACCACGACTCAAAACCTGACCGCAGGCCTTGTAGAACAGGGGAAACACGTTCTTGTGGTCGGTTGCGACCCCAAAGCAGACTCTACCCGCCTTTTGCTCGGCGGCCTTCATCAAAAGACCGTGCTTGACACCATTCGTGACAACAAAACCGAAATTCAGCTTTCCGACCTTGAAAAGGTCGGCTTCAAGGGCGTGCGTTGCGTAGAATCCGGTGGCCCGGAACCGGGCGTGGGTTGCGCAGGCCGTGGCATTATTACCTCGATTAGCATGCTCGAACAGCTCGGTGCCTATACCGAAGACCTTGATTACGTTTTCTACGATGTGTTGGGCGACGTGGTGTGCGGCGGTTTCGCCATGCCGATTCGTGAAGGAAAGGCCAAGGAAATTTACATCGTGGCCTCCGGCGAAATGATGGCCCTTTATGCGGCAAACAATATTTGTAAGGGTATCGCCAAGTATGCCCAGCACGGCGAAGTGCGCTTGGGCGGTATCATCTGTAATAGCCGTAATGTGGATAACGAACTTGACCTGCTCCGTGCATTCACCAAGGAACTCAACACGCAGCTCATTCAGTACGTGCCGCGCAACAACATTGTGCAACAGGCCGAAATCCGCAAGAAGACCGTAATTGAATTTGAACCCAAGTCCAGCCAGGCGAACGTCTACCGTGAACTTGCCAAGAACATCGACGAAAATGAACTCTTTACCATTCCGACCCCGATGACGCAGGACCGTTTGGAACAGATTCTCATCGATTACGGCATGATGGAAAAAGACTACCAGATTTAATGTGAGGGTTCATGGCCAAGACTAATATTAATTTGAACATGACCTCAGTCGAAAACCGCGAATATCGACTGGGTACAATTATCGGCTGGGACGGCAAGGCAAGCGACCTGATCAAGGAATCGGCCTATGACGAACGCAGCGCGAAAAAGCATGGCGGCTGCGCAGGCAAGGGCTCGGGCTGCAAACTTTGCGAATTGAATTCCCCGCTGAACCAAGAAACAATGTGCTCTAACGCAATTGTGCAGTGTCAAGTGGGAAACCTTACGGACTGCGCCCTGATTGACCATTCTCCTATCGGTTGCAGCGGCGAAAACTCCAAGTTTAACCTCTCGATGCATAACGGCCTTCGTCGTCGTGGAAAGCCCCTGCAGAATACGCTGAACATCAGTACGAACCTGAAAGAAAAGGACATGGTTTTCGGCGCTTCTGAAAAGCTCCGCCAAACCATCCTCGACGCAAAGGAACGCTTTAACCCCAAGGCGATTTTCATCGGTATGGCTTGCGCTACCGCTATTATTGGCGAAGACATTGACTCTATCGCCGAAGAAATGGAGCCGGAAGTCGGCGTGCCTATTATTCCACTGCATTGCGAAGGTTTCCGTTCCAAGCACTGGTCTACGGGTTTTGACGTCGCTTTCCATGGTGTGCTTCGCCAGATTGTGGAACGCCACCCGACCAAGAAACAGAATGACTTGATCAACATTGTTGCCCTTTGGGGTTCGGACTATTTCTCCGAAATGCTTGCTCCGCTCGGATTGCGCGTGAACTACCTTCTGGACACCGCCTCTTTCGAAGAAATTCGCCAAGCCTCCGAAGCAGTCGCTACCGCAACCTTCTGCGATACGTTAGGCGGCTACATGGCAACAGCACTTGAAGAATCTTTCGGTGTTCCGCAGATTGATGCTCCGCAGCCTTACGGCATCAAGGGTACTGATGCTTGGCTCCGCGCTATCGCAAAGGTGGTCGGCAAAGAAAAAGAAGCCGAAGAATACATCGAAAGCGAACACAAGCGCATTGCCCCGAAGCTTGCCGAACTCCGCGAATTTTTCAAGGGCAAGAACGGCATCGTGATGACGGGTTCTGCATACGCACATGGCCTCATCAGCGTGCTTTCGGAACTGGGAATCGGTCACGATGCAGCTCTCGTATTCCACCACGACCCCGTTTACGACGGCGGTGGCGAACATCAGGATACCTTGAAGGAATTGGTCGAAACCTACGGCGACATTCCGCACTATACCGTCAGTAAGACTCGCGCCTTCCAGCTTCCGCAGCTTCTGAAGCGCGCCAAGACAGACTTCTTGCTCATTCGCCATCCGGGTCTCGCCTCTGTCGCGGGCCATCTCGGATTCCCGACCCTTACCATGGGCGACGAACATATTCCGGTAGGCTATCAGGGCATTCTCCGTATCGGCGAAATGCTCAAGGGCGTGATTGCACGTACCAAGTTTAACCAGGTGCTTAAACGCAACGTGAAACTTCCGTATTCCGACTGGTGGCTTGCTCAGGACGACCCGTTCTACCTGACGCACCATCCGGAAGCACTTGAAGATTTGCCGGAACCGAGAAATCTCAAACTGAAAATTGGTACAGAATCCAATTCGACTAGCGCATAACAAGGGGATTTTTAACAATGGCTACAATTCAAAAGAAAAAAAGTAATTCTATTTCGGACCCCCGATACGCTTGCGCAGTTGGTGCATCTCATACTGTTGTCGCTATTAAGGGTGCAGTTCCTATTGCCAACTGCTCTCCGGGTTGCCAGCTTAAGCAAACCGCATTCCTCACGTTTGAAAACGGTTTCCAGGGTAGCATTTATGCCGGTGCCGGTAACATGCCGAGCGCAAACTCTACCGAAAACGACATCGTTTTTGGCGGCATCAAGACTTTGGATCAGTTGATTAAATCGACGCTCAAGGTGTTCAATGGCGATCTCTACGTTGTGCTTACCGGTTGTGTGGGCGGCCTTATCGGTGATGACGTTTCCACGTTGGTGCGCAATTACCGCGATTTGGGTTACCCGATTGTGTCTGTCGATACTGCCGGCTTCAAGGGCAACAACCTTTTCGGTCACGAAGAAGTCGTAAACGCTATCGTCGACCAGTTCGTGGGCGATTACAGCGGCGAACGCAAAAAGGGCCTGGTAAACCTTTGGTTCGAAACTCCCTACTACAACCAGAACTGGCGTGGTGACTACCAGGAAATCGCCCGCATTTTGCGCGGCGCAGGTTTAGAAGTCAATGTGCTGTTCGGACCCGAAAATAACGGCGTCGCGGACTGGCTGCGCATTCCCGAGGCCCAATTCAACTTGGTGATTTCTCCGTGGGTGGGCGTTCGAAACGCAGAACACCTCCAGGAAAAATACGGTCAGCCGTTCCTGCACATTCCTGAAATTCCGCTCGGCGCCGAAGCGACTAGCGAATTTATCCGTAAAGTTGTCGAATTTGCCGGAATTGACAAGGAACAGAGCGAAAAGTTCATCAAGGAAGAAAACAGAATTTATTACTACTATCTGGAACACTTCTCCGAATTTTTCGCCGAATACTGGTTCGGTATGCCCAGCGAATTTGCCATTACCGCAGATTCCGCCTACACGCTTGCCTACACCAAGTTCCTCGTAGACCAAATCGGTCTTATTCCGCGCAAGGCTATCATCAGTGACGATCCTCCGCAGAAGTTCCGCGAACAAATCGAAAATGCCTTCCACAACATTAGCGAAGGTGTCGATGTCGACGTGGAATTTGAAGAAGATGGCTACCTGATTGAAAAGTCTATTAAGGAAGTGAATTTCTCTTCTGGAAAGCCTTTGATTCTCGCCTCTTCGTGGGAAATCAATATCGCCAACGAAAAGAATGCATTGCTTTTCGAAATCACTCCGCCCTCTAGCGAAACGTTGATTATCAATCGCAGCTTCGTTGGTTACAAGGGTGCGCTTAATTTGCTCGAAAAGATTTATAGCACTTCTGTCGGTGGCAAATAATTTCAAAACAAATTAAACAATTCTTTTTACTCTCCTAACACAAAAAAGTGACCCGCCGGCATAGCCGGCGGTTCTTCATATACGGGCATAGCCCTAGGATACTAGCAACGCGTTGCACGCGTTGACGGCCTGACACT
>NZ_FRBF01000033.1 GCF_900142545.1 Fibrobacter sp. UWT2
AGTGTCAGGCCGTCAACGCGTGCAACGCGTTGCTAGTATCCTAGGGCTATGCCCGTATATGAAGAACCGCCGGCTATGCCGGCGGGTCACTTTTTTATACCCGCATCCCCGCCCTGCGTCACCCCCCACCGTCACCCTGAACAATGTCATCCTGAATTTATTTCAGGATTGGTTCAGCATCGGCTTCTTGTGTCTGCGTACACTGAATTTATTTCAGGATTGGTTCAGGGGCAGCTTCCCGTATCTGAGTACCCCGTAATACAGTACTCCTCCATACATTTTACTTACAAATTAATACAACGTGGAATATTCCAATCTGGAACTTTGACAATCTGTCCATTGCAATTTTCATACACCCTTATTTTTTGTGGCGTGCGATTTATAGTTTGATAAATGAAAGGCGCGCGATTCTGCGAACCCGTTGGTATGTGAGGTGTATTATGGAAAAGAATGAATTCAAAATCAGGAAGTTCAGCCCCATCGTCGAAACTATCTGGGGTGTCCTAATTTTCGTATCCAGTATTGTGCTGCTTTTTATTGGCGGCTAGGTATAAAGACTGCCTAAGCGATTTTAAGCCTTCCAGAGGGCCGGAATAGAGCTTTGGCTGTCGTATATATCCTCTGCTTCGCGCATGGGCTCAGACTTGCTCTTAAGCGGAAGCATACGGTGTGCGTCTTGGTTAGCCGTCGGGTGATTCACGACGGCTTTCTTGTACCAGCGCAGAGCCAGGTTGTAGATTCTCGCGCGTTCCAAAATATTTCCGATGGCGACATAGAGGCCTGCAAAGGCTGCGTTGTCGCTGTCGCTGAACTTGGCAAAGCGTTCGAATTCCTTTTCCCAGTATTCGATTTCTTCGTAGCAGGGCGGCACGGCCGATTCTGCTACGTTAATTTCTTCGACCATTGCCGTAGAAAGCTTCGGGTCGGACTTCACGATATTCTGGATGGCCTCTGCAAGGCCCTTGCGGCCCGTTGCAGTCGCGATCTTGAGCCAGGGGGCATAATAGCGTGCCATGCCGTAAAGGGCGTTCATACGCTCCAGGGATTCGCTTGCACTTGCGCAGCCGGCGGCCTTGGCTTTCTTGTACCATTCGGCGGCGCGGGCGTAGTCACCTGCGTTTTCGCAAATCTGGCCGAATTCGTTCGCCATGTTACCGTTGGAAACTTCTTGCAATGCGGCGCTTTCAAATGCGCTGGTGTCGCCAATTTCGAAGGTGTTGGCTTTCTGATACATTTCGTAGCAGGAATCCAATGCGTTACCTTGTTTAAAATAATGGGCGAGCGCGAGTGCCAGCTGCTTGGTAATGGGCGGATTCTGCACGGTATAGCTGGCCCATTCTTCGACTTCGCCTGCGGGCGGGACTGCGGTGGAGTCGGTGCCTGCGTTCACGGCATCGGCATGGCCCTTGGCCTGGTTGATCTTTTCAAGTGCCTTGAGGCCGGTCGGAGTCGAGGTATCGGGAGCGGGTGCGCTTACGATGATGTTGAGCAGTGCGCGTGCAATTGAAAAGTGTCCCTGGTTCTTGGCCATGACTAGTCGGCTGTAGTAGCTGGGGATGTTCGACGATTCCAATTGCATTGTACCCTCTTGTTTTGCTTGATGCTTCTGAAAAAGCATAATAGAAATTTTTTTGATGATGGATTGGTTAGAGTAAATAATCCATGCGATTTTTTTTGCCTGCATTTGAGGAGGCTTGCCTTCAAGGTTGAGAGACGCGCTGCACCTGTAGCAGTCAATTTTGCGATATGAAAAAGGGCTCGCCAGTGCGAAGCCCTTTTAATTTGTTTGTAATCTGTTCAATCCTTAGTCGGCGAGGCGGAGCGGCATCAGCAAGAAGCTGAAGCCCATGTCGTCACCAACCGGTTCGATGATGCAAGCGCCAATCGGGGTGTTCATCTTGAGCACCACTTCTTCGCTCTTGCACATGCCGAGGATTTCGTAGAAGTAACGACCGTCGAAGCCGATGCTGAAGCTGCCTTCGCCGTTGTGGGTCACAGCCAAAGCTTCGCGGGTTTCGCCACCGACATCCGGGTCCGTAGCGGAAAGTTCCATGTTGCTGCCGTCCATCTGGAAGCGGATCTGGTGCGTACGCGGATTGGCCATCGGCAAGATACAGTGAACCTTGTCCAACAGTTCGGTGGCGTTGGCCTGAACGGTGCGTTCGAAATTCTGCGGAATCACGGCGCGGTAGTTCGGATACGGACCTTCGATGAGCTTGGAGATAATCTGCGTTGCGCCGATGCGGAACAGCACGTGTGTTTCGGTGGTGCAGATTTCGACGGAGTCTTCGTTCTTGGCGAGGCGGAGCACGAGCTGCAGAACCTTCGGGAGAACGATCACGCCGGATTCGAGGTTTGCACCTTCCTGGTCGATGCTGGCGCGGCCCATGCGGTGACCGTCGGTTGCGACCATGGAAATCTTTCCGTCCTTTGCTTCCATGAACACGCCGTTCAAGTTCTGGCGGGTGTTATCGGTAGAGACGGCAAATGCGGTCTTTTCGACCAGGAATGCAAGTTCGCTGGCGGCAAGCGTAAGGGAGTTGCCTTCGACTTCGGGGAACGGAGGGAAGTCGCTAGCGTCGAAACTCGTAATGGAGGCCTGGCCCTTTTCGCTCCACTTGATGCGGGTCAAGTGATCCTGCACGTCAATGCTCACGGATTCGCAGCTGGGAACGAGAGCCTTCACGAGGTCGGAGAACTTGCGGGCGTTGATCAGGGCTTCGCCATCGCGTTCGCCTTCGACTTCGAGCTTGATCCTCACACCCAAGTTCAAGTCGGTAGCGCAAATTTCGAGAGTGTTGCCTTCGAGACGCAGCGAGTAGTCGTTGAGGATTTGCAGGGTGGACTTATTGGGGATAGCGCTGATAGCAATCTGGAGCGCGTCCTGCAATACGGATTTCTTGATATTGAACTTCATTTATGCGCCTCTTTGGATAAGCATGGTTCCAACAAAGAAGATAACGGCAATGGCAGCGAGGACTGCAATGATTTTCGGGTCCAGGGCATTGGCCTTTTTCGGTGTAAATTGCTTTGCATTTTGCTTTGCGCGTCTACGATCGCTACGGCTCATAGAATATCTCCATTTTATTACGCGTAAAAAACTAATTTTTTTACGGACAAAAGGAATTAAGCATGGCTGAAAAAACGCTAAATAAGATAAAAAACAAGGCGCTGAATTATGCGTCGACCGCTCTTTTGCGGGTGGAGCTTGCAAACGAGGAATCCAAGCTCAAAAAACGCTTCCAGGCACTTGGTCAAAAACTCCATGGAGCCGTTCGTGATGACCTTTTGAACACAATTAAGGACGATCCTTCTGTAGTGGAGCTCTTGGGTTCCATCGAAGAAGAAAAGCGCGTCATTGAATCCTTGCGTAAGCGAATCGATAACCCCGGGTCTGAAAGTGAAGAAGCTTGAGGTTCATGTATTCCCGACCAAGACCACGTCGGGTAAAAGTTACGAGTTTTCGCTGATTGGTGCAATCATTGCCGTCGTGGGCGTGGTGGCTGCCATTTTTGGATTTATCCTGTTTTCGCCGGTGCAGATTTTGGACAACGTAACGAGTGGGAACATTACTAACGTCTATAGGCAAAACGCCGCCATTAAAAAGGAACTCAAGGAAATTCGCGCTACGGTGGACGAATCAATTTTAAAGGCTGAAGAAACCCGCGCTCTCCGTGACAGCGCCCTGATGGTGGGCGGCCTTGGCTTTGTGCTCGATGGCGTTACGGCGATGGATGATTCGATTTTGCAGAAGCGCAAGAGCGTGAACGAAGTGGAAGCCTCGTTCAAGAAGTTGCTCGCTGCCCTGGAAAGTGATTCCGCGGCGGCCGAGAAGATTCCGGTGCTGCACCCGATGCGTAACAACCACGCCGTAAAAAAACGCTTCGAGATGGTCTACGACCCCTTTACCGATAGCGAACTTCCGCACAGGGGAATTGACTATGTGGCAGTCGAGGGCGATACGGTTTATGCAACCGGAGCGGGATCCGTGAGCGAAGTTCGCAAGCATCGCGGGTTCGGTCTTGCCGTAAAAATTGACCACGGCCATGACGTGCGTACCTTCTATGCCCACTTGGGACAGGCCCTGGTTAAACAGGGCGAACACGTTTGTCGTGGGCAACCGATCGCCTTGATTGGCGAAAGCGGTACGCAGTCCAGCATCGGCTTGCATTACGAAGTCCGAGTCGATGGTATTTCCATCAATCCGGAAAGTTTCTACCTGACGAGATAATTAATTGCCCAAATGGCTTAATCCGTTGGCGCGGTAGAATTCCACGTCCGAAAGCACCTGGTCGACCCAGCTCTTGGTGAGGGGCGACTTGCTCCAGTTTTCGGGCTTTGAATTGATTTCGGGATCGGGGTAGAACGTGGCGACTGCGTTTTCGTGGCTGACGCCTACCTGGAGCATTTTGCCGAGGCGTTCCGCTCCGATAAAGATCTGCTCCAGACCTTCGCCTTCTTTAAGCGCGAGAAGTCCCTTGGAATCTTTTTGCCCGCGGAAGTTGAAATTGAAGTTGGATACATGCAGTATCAGCGACATCAACAGGGCGGGATCCAGCTTGTTGATTTGGGAAGCTTCCATGACAGGGAGCGCCATCAGTTGTTCCGTGTCCCAGGGCTCGCCGGTGTATGTCACGATAAGTGTGTGAGTGGAGCCTTCGCTTTCGATTTGCGTCTTGTAGCGTTTGCCCAGTTTTTTCTGTAGAAGCTTGTTGAGGCGGATGCCCCTGTTCTTGAATTGCTTGTAGCCGTTCATGGCTAAATAGAGCGTGTCGTCCAATCGCGTGACAACGGGGGTGGTCGGCTTGTCTACAATCTCGTTATAAGCCCCAAGGACTAGCGGGAGCACGTAGACGAGTTCCGGTTCCGGATGCTGCATGTTGCAGTCGTTATCGACCTTGAGGACTTGCAGGGAATCAAGCTTCATGACGGCAATGGCGGCGTAGTCTTCGAAGAGACTTCGTTCGTCTAATTGCGTGTCTGCTACTTTGGGGACAATGAGGTAGGTGACAACGATGGTTGCTACAAGGGCGACAGAGCCGATGATAGTGCGCCAAAGTTTGGGAGCCCTGAAAATCACTTTAAGCCAGCTACGTACCCTGGGGCTTTTCCCAAGGTAGATTGCCAAGAAGGCGAAAATGATTGTCCACAGGATAACGAATGTCACGGATTACATTATAGCAAAGCGCGCAAATTCTATCTTTGGGGTATGCTGGATCCCTTAAAGAATATCGTGGTCATTGGTGACCGAATCTTGATTAAACCCCTTGAAGCCTCGAACAAGACTGGGAGCGGACTTTATTTGCCCCCAAGCGTTCGCGAGCACGATGCCGTGCATACGGGTTTAGTGGTCAAGGTGGGGCCCGGTTACCCGCTGCCTGTGACGCAGGATAGCGATGCCGTATTCCGTGGGGAATCTCCCGATGAAGTCAAGTACTTGCCGCTGCAAGTCAAAGAAGGCGACGAGGCCCTGTACTTGCATGCCAATGGTCATGAAATTGAAATCGACGGCGAAACCTACGTAATCATCTCGCAGAACGCCGTGCTCATGGTCATGCGCCAAGACGTCCCCGACGACGTTTCCGGCATCGAGAACTTATAGCTTCCACTTATCCTTCGCCGCTTCCAATTCGGCGGACACCTTTTCCCATTCCTCGTAGAGCTGGTCGACTTTCTTCTTGTTGTCGTCCATGTCTTTTGCGATTGCGGTAATGGCGTTGCCGTCGCCGCTTTCAGAGGCGGTCACGAGTTTGGCTTCGAGTTCACCGCCCAAGGCTTCGGCCTTCGCGATGTCTTCTTCGAGTTTCGCGAGTTTCTTTTCGAGCGGCTTGATAACCTTGCTGCGTTCGGCGATGTAGTCGGCGCGAGCCTTGCGGTCTTCCTTGGCGCGGGGAGCACTGGAGGGTGCGTCCGTTTTCACGTCAATGTTGGAAACCTTGATGTTGGCCGATTCGGAACCGCCCGGTTTCTTTTCGCTGGCCCAGCCGACCTTTTCCAAGAAGTCAGCGTAGGTGCCTTCGAACACGCGGCATTTGCCGCCGTCGAATACCACGAGCCTTGTAGCGAATGCGTGTAGCAGTTCTTCGTCATGGGTCACCACCATCGCCGTGCCTTCGTAATCTTCGAGGGCGTCGATCAGGCTTTCGATGGATTCCATGTCCAAGTGGTTCGTCGGTTCGTCAAGCAGGAGCATGTTGCAGGGAGTTGCCAGAATCTTGCCGAGCAGCACGCGGCTACGTTCGCCACCGGAGAGAACCTTTACCTTTTTGAGGGCGGCATCGCCGCTGAACATCATGAGGCCTGCAAGTCCGCGGGCGCGGCTCTTCTGCGAAACTTCGACGATTGCCGATGCGATTTCTTCTTCGACGGTATTGTCTAAATTCAGGCGGTTGATATTCGTCTGTCCGAAATAGTTGATTTGCACGTTCGGATTCGGAGCGATTTCGCCCGCGACAGGTTTGAGCTCGTTTGCAATCAAGTTCAAAAGCGTCGTTTTACCGCGTCCGTTCGGACCGATGACTGCGATGCGGTCACCCTTGAAGACTTCCATGGTGAGATCAGTAATCAGCTCCGGGCCTTCTCCATAGGCAAAGTGCAGTTCCTTGATTTGAAGCATGCGCTTGCCGGGGAATCCTGCTTCGGTAAAGCTGAAATCGAGGTTTCTTTCGTGGGTGAGGCGTTCGCCGGTCGCAAGTTTTGCCGCGGCCTTGATCTTGGATTGCACCATGGCGGCCTTTGCGGCCTTATAGCGGAATCGCTCGATGACCTGTTCGAGCTGCGCTTTTTTCTTCGCTTCGTTTTCTTGCGTGCGCTGGGCGACTTCTTCTTCTTCAGCAATCGTCTCGCGGAGCTTTTCTACGGTGCCCTTGACCTTGCGCATCTTGTGGCGGTGAATGCCCACCGTGTGGGTGCAGACCTCGTCCATAAAATGGTGGTCGTGGGTAATCAAAAGGACTTCACCCTTCCAGCTGCGCAAAAAGCGACTGAGCCAGCGCATCGACACAATGTCCAGGTAGTTGGTCGGTTCGTCGAGCAAGAGCATATCGGGTTCAGAGGCCAAGACCTTCGCCAGGTTCAGGCGAATCTGGAAACCGCCTGAAAGGAGCGCAGGGCTCTTGTGCATAGATTCTTCGTCGAAACCTAGACCGAACAGAATCGCTTCGACTTTATGCTCTTCAATCCAGCCGTCTTCATTGGGCTTGAGTACGCTGCAGGCTTCTTCGTGAACCGTGGCGTGCGTAAAGTTCAGGTGTTGCTGCAAGTAACCCAGCGTGTATTTCTTGGGAATGTCGATGCTTCCGCCGTCAATGCATTCCTGGCCGAGAATCATCTTGAAAAGGGTCGATTTACCGCAACCGTTGCGGCCCACAAGGCCCACGCGTTCGTGGTCGCCTACAAGCATAGAGGCGCCGTCAAGCAGCACCTGCTCACCAAAAGACTTCGAAATGTTCTGAATCTGAATCACGGCGTAAAAGATAGATTTTTTTATTATCTTATAAGGTGAATTAGCAGGAGGGAATCATGCTCATAAAAAGAACCCCCATATTTTTACTTGCATTTATTGCCGCAGCCTTCGCCAAGGAAATTGTTCCGGCGGTTCCGGCGTTGTCTGGTGGCTGCTACCAGATTTCGACCGCAGAAGAACTTTACGGCTTTGCCGAAATTGTAAACGGGAACGATAGTGTCCCTGCAAACGAATCTGCCTGTGCCATTCTCCAGAGCGACATTGTTGTCAATGACAGTTTGGTAAATGGATGGGACTGGAACTCTAAAAAAGAAGATGAACTTATTCCGTGGACAAGGATCAACAGATTCTCGGGAACGTTCGATGGAAACGGGCATGTTATTTCGGGCTTGTTCTCTTCTGACTTGGTGGGCATTTTTTATGAGCTCTATGCGTCGGACGAACATTCGACCGTTATCAAGAATTTGGGAATTGAGAACGTCTATTTTTCATCTGACGAAGGAAGGATGGGTAATCTTGCCCAATATGTCAATGGAGATAGTGCCAGTGTTGTTCAGGTGACCAATGTCTATGTGAGGTCTTCTACGATGCGTGCTCTCGGTCGCAATACGACTATGGGGAGTATTATTGGCTATGTGGGCAACCAAGGTATTTTGCGCATGAACAACTGTTATAGTTCGGCGATTCTTTCTAAAGACAGAGCAACTCCAAATCGGTTGGTGGGGGCCGCTATTGACAAAATATCGACAGTAAGTCTTGAAAACTGTTATAGGATAACGCAGAAAGGGGGGTATGATGATAGTTACAGTTATTATGGGAAACTGATGGACTCTTCAGCTTTCTATAACGGGGTGGTTACGTTTCTCTTGCGTGAAGGGAAGGACGGCGCCATTTGGGGGCAGGATGTTGGCAACGACTCATTTCCTAATTTTTCGGGAACATTCAAGAACTCTATAGCGGGCAGGTACAACGTTACGTTCCATACTTTCGATGGCGACACTGCGAAGTATTTCGATAATTATATCGCTGGCCTTACTACGGAACTGCCAAATGGAACTTCCAGAGAAAATTTGCTTTTTGGTGGCTGGTATAGGGATGAGGAATTTACCGGGAAATACGATACGGTGATTTCCAATAAGACAACGGGTGACCTTGAATATTGGGCTAAGATGTATGACCAATACAAAGTGATTTACCATTCCAATGGAGCTGTATGGGATACCGTGTATTCTTATGGATGTGGCGATCTTAATGTGGGTATTCGAGGTGGGATCTTGCTGACTGATTCCGTAGATTGTTACTTGGGCGGTATTGGAGGCGGACTTGCTAATCATTTTCATCGTGATAGTAGCATCTTTTTGGGTTGGTACGACAACGAAGAATTGACGGGAAATCGTGTCTATTCCATTACGACTAGTGACAAGGGCGATAAGGAATTCTATGCGAAGTGGTACGAACTTAAAAGGCCTGCGATTGACCCTGCGGACAGTTGCTACGAAATTTCGGATGCCGCAGAACTTTACGGCTTTGCAGCTCTTGCGAATGGTGAATTTACGAGGTATGGCGAGTGGCCGGAGCATGTATGCGGTAAGCTCACGAAGGATATCGTGTTAAATGAGAAAGTTCTGAAGGATGATGGAACGCTTGATAGTGCAAGGGCATCAGCATTCATGAAGTGGCCTGGAATCGGCATTCGTAGTGGCCTGTTTGACGGACAGGGACATAAGATTTCAGGATTATACTCTGAGGAAACCGGATTATTTGGTTATGCTGGTATAAAGTATAGCACAACAGTTTTTGTTGTTAGGAACTTGAAAATTGAGGATAGTTTTATTTCGAGCGAATCTTATGTGGGTGGAGTTGTCAATAATGTTCCGCGACTCGGAAACTTGTATCTGGAAAATGTGCATATCGATGGTGCCGTTTACGGGTGGCGGTATGTAGGGGGCCTTGTCGGAATATCAGAAGGAAATCTGGTTGTGAAAAATAGTGGTCACCGCGGGATTATCGGGGCTACGGATAAAGCCGATGTTGGGGGCATTGTGGGGCTGAACTGGGAGCATCTGTATATTGTGCAAAGCTACAACGAAGGCCTTATCATTGATATGGACGGATATTCAGTAATGGGAGGATTGATTGGGGAGTTCTCGCGATATGCTGTTGTTGTGAATAGCTATAACACGGCAAACTTTATTGATGTGGAGGAAGATGGCGGCAGTATCGGTGGCCTATTGGGTGGCTATCGAAGGGACAGACATAATGAGGCAATGTATGACGTGAGTCAGGCCTTTTTCTTGAATAATTACAATATGGGGACATTCGGCAATCAGCAACCGGCCCGAATGAATAGGCGCGAGGTGATTTTCGAAAACGACTATTATATTTCAGGGACGCTCCCTGATGACACGACTGGCGTGGCTGTTCCGGCTTCGGCATTTGTCGATGGTACGGTTGCAAAGGCTTTGCATGACTATGTGCAGAAGGATGCTGACGGTGTTGAATTGGCTGGTGGAGATTATGGCGCGAACTGGATTCAGGGCGATGAATATCCTGTATTGACTGGGAGTGAAACGCGAGATATTGCCTGGCTGAGTAACTATCCGTCGGGCTACATTTTATTCTATACGCCTGGGCAGGAGTTGCCATTGCCCACGCCCACTTTTAGTGACTACACTTTCTTGGGTTGGCGCCTTGATGGTGCCGAGGTGACAAAAATTCCTTCCACTGCATCCGGGATTTTGGAGATGAGGGCACAATGGGATTATACCTCGAAAGTTTCTAGCAGCTCCGTGGCATCGAGTTCCAGCGAAGTGGCTTCTTCTAGCTCCAGCGAAGTCAAGTCCAGCAGCAGTACCGCAAATTCCAGCAGTTCTGCAGATGGCAAATCGAGCTCAAGCAAGGGGAAGGATGCCATTGTCGCCATGGGTATCGCTCCGCAGTTCTCGCTCATGACCGTTGGTCGAAGCATCCAGATTTCTGCCGCCCGCGTGGGGGCTGCCTATGCAGTCTTTGATATGCAGGGTGGAATCGTTATGCAGGGTAGGGTTGCCGCTGCAAACTTTAGCCTGGACATGCCCCGTTCGACCACCTATCTGGTGCGCATCGGTAGCCAGGTACAAAAAGTCACTCTAAAATAGCGGTTATCGCAAAATCAAGGCGCCCTCCCTGGCGCCTTTTTTTATTATTAGAAAAAAAGAGGTGCTTATATGATGAAAAAACTTTCCTTGGCTTTGTTCCTTGGCCTTGTGGCCTGCTCCGACGATTCTTCCTCGGGCACGAATGCCAATATCGATACAGGCGATGAAATCAATATCCCCGTTTCGGACAAAGTGTCGAGTGCCACGGACAAGAGTGTTTCCAGTTCCTCGAAAATCAACACGCTTAGGGTAGAAGCGTATGATTCCGAGGAATCCGGCTCTTCTGCAGACGGCGTGTCGAGTTCTTCTGCATCGAAGGAAAAGTCTTCTTCTTCCGAGACTTCTGCAAAGGAAGACACTGGCTTTATTAACGAGGGCTGGCGCGACGACTGCCTCGCCAAAATCAACGAGTACCGCGCTACCGAAAACTTGAAGCCGCTCACGCTCGCAGCGCAAGAAAAGCAGACGTGCGCCGACAAGCAGTCCGCCGACGATCTTAAGTCGAACAAGGCTCATGGCCACTTCGGCGATTGCGGTGAATTCGCGCAGAACAGCGGGCCGAATTTCAACGCTAAATGGCAGAAGAACGCTACTGCCGTTGCCGAATACTACCTCAAGATGATGTGGGAAGAAGAAAAGGCGCTTGTTACAAGCGGTGAACGCGATCCGAACAAGAGCGAGGATTACCCCTATATCGGTCACTACCTGAATATGAAAAACACAAGCTACACCAAGGTCGCTTGCGGTATTACGTTGTCTGCCGATGGCAAGACAGGTTGGTTCAACGTAGACTTCTTCTAGGGATTTTTCTTCGGGCGTATTTTGCCCGATTTTAATTTCTTGACATATTCCAGGCCCTTTGTCCGGTCGGCGGCAAGGGCCATTTTTTGTTTCTGGAGGAAGTCAATATAGATACCAAGTCCTTCTTTCAGGTCTATTCCGGCGGCTTCGATAATGTTGAAGAATATCCGAATGGTGGGGATTTTTTCGCCCTTTCCGAGGTGCCTTACGTATTCTCTGGAAATATCGCTAAAAAAGGCAATGTTTTTCTGGGTATTACGCGTCCTTAAGAAAGCGATAAACTCTTTCAAGGCGTTCTTATGGACTTCGTCATCAAACATGATTTAATTTTAAAAACGAAGCCTTAAAAATCACGCCAACTATAGTTGGCGGTTTTGAAGAAAAAAAAGCGCTTGTACGAAAAAAATATGAATGACCGCGAATACAATAAATTATATTGCCTTATCGTATGAAATGGTGTGTAATCGTTCTAATATTAGCGTCAACCCTTTTTGCAAAGGATATAGCCTGGTCACCCGATAAAATGCTCGGGGAACCCTTTAGAATGCACGAGATCGAGGCGGTGAACTTTCATGCAACGCTTGTCGATTACCCATTCGATTTGGCAAAAGATTCTGTAACACTCCGAATTCCTAAAGCAGCCGTTCTCTATATTCACGGATTCAACGATTACTTCTTTCAGCAGGAATTGGCGCAAAAGATAGATTCTGTCGGTTATTCTTTCTATGCCATCGATTTGCATAAGTACGGCCGATCCTATCGTGAGGGCGAAAAAATGGGCGAGCTTCGGGATATCTCGGAGTATTACGCTGAGTTGGATTCTGCGATTGCGATGATTCGCCGCTTGGAAGGTGATTCTGTTCCGCTGGTATTGTTAGGACATAGCACCGGTGGCTTAATCGCATGCCTTTATGCTGCGGACCGCGAAAATGGTGCCGGAATATCTGCAATCGTTCTCAATAGTCCGTTTCTGGAAATGAATTACGTATGGCCGGTGCGTCGCCTTGCGGTTCCGTTACTTTCGGTTTTCGGCAACGTTGTGCCGGGCCTGGGAATTCCCCGTAGCCAGAATGTAAATTACGACAAGAGTTTGCGTAAGTCGGAATTCGGCGAATGGGAATACGATAGCCACTTGAAGGTGCCGGGCAGTCTTGCCATAGACTTCGGTTGGCTCCACGCCATTCATTCGGGACATGCACGCCTTCAGGAAGGCTTGCGCCTTACGCCGCCCATTCTAGTCATGCATAGCGGCTGCAGTTTCCGTGATGACGACTGGAGCGAAGAATATACCTATTGCGACGGCGTCTTGGACGTCGAGCATATTCGCGAATACGGCAGGAACCTCGGGCCCAGCGTTGAATTGGAAGAAATCGAGGGAGGTCTTCATGACCTGTTCCTTTCCCGCAAGCCGGTCCGCGATAACGCCTACGGCAAGATGTTTAAATTCCTGGAGTCCAGGCTTTAGTCCGCTCGGCGGCCTTTGACATCTACCTTATGATGTAATTTACGCACTTTCGGTTGAGCGACGGTGCGTTTTTTAATTGCAGTGGGACCGATGTCTTTCACTTCGATTTCGTTGCTTAGAAGCCAGGAATCGTTGTCGTTTTCGATCTTTACAAGAACCTTGTACTTTCCCGTTTCTGTTAGCGTAAATGTGGGTTTGTCGGCGCCTTCGATCAACTTGCCGTCTTTATACCAGAGGTAGCCATAGGCGCTGCCTTCTACTTGCAAGGATGCCCCGTTCTGCTGGAGTTTGGGCTTTGTTGCGGTAATGTATTTGTTCACGATTTTGGCGAGTTCCTGGGCGCCTTTTGCATTCGGGTGGACGCTATCGTCTAAAAACCATTCGGGGGTCTTGAAAAGGGTGTGCAGGTCAATAATGTTCACGCCTTTCTTTGTCGCGGTTTCCTTGATAATCGGGTTGATTTGGCTTACGATAGCCGTATCCATGATGGCCCAGCCGACATTGTTGCTGTAAGGCTGCAGCGTGGCGTAAATTTCGGGGTTTGTGGGCAGGTGCGCGAAGGTGTCGATGAGTGCTTCGTAATCGGAGTACAGCTGCGACTTTTCGCATTGACCGTAAAGGTAGTTGTAATTGGCGCCTTCGCTTTCCATAAAGTACTTGCTGTCGTTGGTGCCGAGCTCGATGACTACGATGTTTGGCGAAGAGGCGAGTGCTGCCTTGAACTTTTCGGTTTTCCAGTAGCTGGCGTTGTTGTCGCCGCCCTTGATGGTGGCGCCCGCGAAGGTCATGGAGGATACGCCGAAGTTTGTGACCGTGTATCCGTCACCAAGCATTTCTTGTAGATGGTCGGGATACTTCTTGTCTGCCCAGATTCCGTAGCCTTCGGTAATGCTGTTGCCCACGCATGCCACATTGGACGCATGGGAATAGGGGGCGATTCCTGTTAGCGCAAATAGGAAGGCGCCAGAGATTGCAATAGCCTTGTCAAAATGAAATTTTCCAAACATCTGTAAAACACTCCTTTTCGAAATATACAAAAGAGGCGGAGGCAAATCTCGCTTCGGGATAAAAAATACCGCGGCATGGACCGCGGCATTTTGAATATCGGTATGGAAGTATCGATTAGTACTTGCTCTTAAGAACTTCGGGGCATTCCACTTCGGTGTATTCGTGGTTCGGGTTACCGGCGGCTTCCATGAAGTTTGCCAAGAAGAGGCAGCCCTGCTTGGCCGTTGCGTCGCTAGAGAAGGACTTGTTGCACTTTTCGACGAGGCAAGACTTGCGTTTTTCCAAGAGGTTGCTAGCATTGTAGCCGACTTCCTTTTCGCATTCGGAGAGCAAGCCACCGTAGGTGTCGCCCTGGGAACCCCAGCCGTATCCGCTGGTGCCGTTATAGAGGCCCACGCCGCCACCCGGGATCATCACGTCGAACTGTCCCTGGTTCACGTCGGCACCGATGTTGGTGACCATCACGATCAGCTTCTTGCCGGCGAGAGCCTTGTGGTTCTGCTTGGTTTCGTACTTGCCCTTTCCGGTAAAGGTGAGCTGGAAGCACTTGCCGCACTGGCCACCGTTGGAAGCCGGGACTGCGGCGAAGGCAAAGCCGATGTTGTCGCAACCGTCAACGGTAAACGGAATCTGGCTTGTGCAAGTTGCGGCACTACCGCCGCTACAGACGCTCTGTGCGTTGTAGTCCGTGTTTTCGGTCTTGCCGTTTGCGCTACACTGCTTTGCGGGGCCTGCGCTGCCGGCGTTGTTTGTCCAGGAGCAGCTGGGCTTGCAGCCGTCCCAGTAGCGGCTGGCGAAACCGGTGCCGCTTGAACCGCCCTTGGTCTTGATGGCCGGGCAACCGGTAGTCACCACCTGGGTGCTGCTGGAGGAATTGACCTGTTGTTGCTGGCTAGAAGAAGATTTAGCCTGTTGCTGTTGACTGCTAGAGGACTTGGTCTGCTGTTGCTGCTGGCTAGAGGAAGACTTTGCCTGCTGCTGTTGCTGGCTGCTGGAAGACTTGGTTTCGGAACTTGCCTGGCCCGAAATAGTAATCTTCAGTTCGTAATCCTTGCCGTCAATCTTGAAAAATTCGCTAACGGTGTTTCCGTCATCGGGCTGGAAGTATTCGGGAACGGTCGTTGCGGGAATCGTAAAGGTGGTTCCATCCTGTTTCGGTTCGAGCCACCAGGCATTCCAGGAAAGTCTCGTGGCGGAGCTAAAGCCGCTGAACTTCACTTCGGAGGTCTTGCCGCCCTTTGCAACGGTCTGGGTCAGGCTACCTGTCACGGTAACGTTGCCGTCCTGCGTCACTTCCTGGGCGGAAGATGCCGGCTGCTGCTGTTCTACAGAAGAAGAGCTTGCGGGAGTGTCGTTTGCGGGGCTACTGATCGGCGTATCGTTGGTAGCCGAAGAGAGCGCCGGCATATCTGCAGCGCTAGACAGTACAGGAGTCGTAGAAATATCTTCAGAAGAGGTCGGTACGATAGCGCTTGCGGCAGTTTCGCGGGTCACGATGGGGAGAGTGCCTGCATCGACGTTCGTGAGAATGGGGGTGCCGTCGATAGCATCCATGTTACCGATGAGAGTTCCGTCGTTGAATGTGAAGGTGCCGACGACGTTTCCGCTGAGGTCGGTAACGATGCCGGCGGAGTAAATGAGGTACGGTTGGTCGATATTGATAAGCCAACATGCTTCGTCAGCCGGCATGGAATTCTGATTGTCCGTGGGCTGAAGTGCAGTGGGATCAAGGTTGTTGATGGTGGTGCTTGCGTCTTCAGAACAGTTGACGACAGCCAGAACAGCGCTCAAGGCCAATATGGACTTAAGGAATCGGTTTTTCATATGCATCCTCAAACAAATACAACTTGACTTTCGTTTTCCGAAAGCCCTTCCAATTCCATCCGCGCTATAAGATAGATTTTTTGCCTTAATTTTTCACGTAAAAAATTGCGCGTCAAGCAATTATGCGATGCAGGTCACACAACACGGCAAGAATTAAAAAAGCCCCGGCAAACCGGGGCTAAAAGTTTCAGTGTTTAGGCGCCTAAAGGACTAGAATTTGTTTTTGAGGGCCTGCGGGCATTCCACTTCCTTGTAGGTGTGGTTCGGGTTGCCTGCTGCTTCCATCCAAGTAGCAAGGAAGAGGCATCCTTCCTTGGCTTCGGTGTCGTTGGCGAAGGACTTGTTGCACTTTTCCTTGAGGCATTCCTTGCGCTTGTTCAAGAGGTCGCCATCGTAGCCGACTTCGTCTTCGCACTTGGAGAGGAGACCGCCGTATTGTGCACCCTGGTCGCCCCAGCCCATGTTGGCGCAGCCGTTAAAGGCACCCACGCCACCGCCCGGGATCATGATGTCGAACTGACCGCCCTGCACGTCGTAGCCGATGTTCGAGGCCATCACGACGAGGGTCTTGCCCTGAAGAGCCTGATGGTTGGCCTTGGTTTCGTACTTGCCGGTACCGGTAAAGGTGAGGGCGAAGCACTTACCGCATGTGGCGTCGTTACCCGGAGTTGCTGCGAATGCATAGGCGAGCTTGTCGCTTACGATGATAGGAATCTGGCTGGTGCAAGTGGTGCCCTGGCCGTTGGAGCAGATACTTCCGTTGTTGTTACCGATGGGAGTCTTACCCTTGGCATCGCAAGTCCTGGCTGCGCCGCCGTGTTCAGGCCATGCGCAGTGGGGCATGCAGCAGTCCCAGTAACGGGTTGCAAAGCCCTGCTGGCCACCTGCACCTGCGTTGAGGTACTTGGCTTCTTCGGCAGAGGCGTTTGCGCTGCCCTGGCTGCTCGAAGACTTGGGCTGGGAACTAGAAGACTGTACGCTAGAACTGGACTTCGGCTGCTGCTGGCTGCTCGAAGACTTTACGCTAGAGCTGGATTGCTGCTGCTGTTGGGAACTCGAAGACTTGGCCTGCTGTTGCTGGCTGCTGGAGCTGTTGGCTGTAGCTGCACCGCCTATATTCTGGCAATTTTGATTGGTCGGATCGTAATAGCAGTTTATCTTGCAGGCTTCATCGTAGGCGTATTGTTCGTCGTGGTTTCCCTTAAGAGTTGTATGGGGATCGACGCACTTGCCCGAAGCACCGTCAAGGCATTTTCCGTCGCACTGATTGGTGGAGGTTGTAGAGGATGAGGACTTCGGCTGTTGTTCTGCAGCGGAGCTCTGCGTTTGTTGTTGCTGGGACGAAGAACTCTTGTCGCTGACAGTCATTTCGGAGGAACTGCTTGTCACAGGAACAGTGGGTTCGCTACCGGAAGAAAGCGTCGGAGTGGGATCCATTGCGCTAGAAAGCGTGGGATTCGGGGTCGGGGTGGTAGAAGTTGTTGCAGACGAAGCGGGAGTCGTCGGCGTTGTCGTTGCGGTCGCCGTAGCGCGAGTCACGAGAGGGAGCACGCTAGCATCGACATTTTCCAAAATCATAGAACCGTCGATACCGACAATAGAACCCGTAAGAGTTCCGTCGATAAAGGTAATGGTGCCCACGACGTTGCCGTTAATGTCGGTGACAATTCCTGCAGAATAAATGAGGTACTGCTGGTCGGCTTTCACAAGCCAGCAAGGTTCATCTGCCGGAAGCAAGTTGGGATTTTCGTCCGTGGGCTGGGTAGCTTGGGGATCAAGGTTGTTGATTGCATTGGCGGTTTCTTCGGAGCAGCTGACAAATGCGAGAACTGCGCTCAAGGCCAATACGGACTTTAGGAATCGGTTTTTCATATGCATCCTCAAACAAATATGACTAGACTTTCGTTCTCGAAAGTCCCACCAATTCCATCCGCGCTTAAAGATAGATTTTTTACCCTAAAAAAACACGTAAAAAAATATAAGGAAAAGCCCCGGTTTTCCGGGGCTAAAAGTATCATTTTCTGGGCGCCTTACGGCATTAATATCTCTGTTTCAGCACGTCGGGACATTCCACTTCGACATAGTTGTGTTCGGGGTTGCCTGCTGCATGCATCCAGGTTGCAAGGAACAAGCAGCCTTGCTTGGCTTCTTCGTCGTTTGCAAAGGATTTGTTGCACTTTTCGGTAAGGCAACTTGCGTATTTGCTGGCATTGTAGTTGTTTTCTGTTTCGCAGTCAGAGAGGAGGCCGCCGTATTGAGCGCCTTGGTTACCCCAACCCATACTGGAACAACCGTTGAACATGCCGACGCCGCCACCAGGAATCATGATGTCGAACTGACCTTGTGCCACATCGCCGCCGATATTGGTTGCCATGATGATCAGCTTCTTGCCCTTCATGGCTCTGGTATTGTCGTTTGTCGAATTGTAGTGTCCTTCACCGGTAAAGGTGAGCTGGAAGCACTTGCCGCACGACCCGCCGTTTGCTGCAGGAACTGCCGCGAATGCGAATGCCATGTCGCTACAGCCGTCAACCGTGAACGGAATCTGGCTGGTGCAAGTCATCGCAGAACCGCGGCCATCGCAAACGCTGCCGTTGTTCCAGTCGGTATCGTTGGTTTTGCCCTTGTTGGTGCACTGTCTTGAAGGGTTTCCGCCAGAATTTTCTATCCAGGAGCAACTAGGCTTGCAGCAATCCCAGTAACGGGTTGCCCAGCCGCTTCCGCTGGCGCCACCCTTGACCTGGATATTCGGGCATCCAGCCGGCTGGTTAGAAGAACTGCTTTTGGCGCTGGAAGAAGACTTTGCGGAACTGGAGGATTTCGCCTTGCTAGAAGAAGATTTGTTGGTCTTTTCCGAGGAAGAACTTTCGCCTTGCATTTCGCTGGAGGTAGGTTCCGGAATCTTGCTGTCGGAAGAGAGCCCCGGCAAGGCTTCGGCCGAAGATTCCGGGAAGGGCGGGAGCAAGGTTTCCGAAGAGCCCGGAATAATGCCGGCGGCCAGCTGTTCAAGGGTAGTAATGGGGAAGAGGGAAAGATCCACATTTTCAAGGAGAACCGAGCCGTCTGCGGCATAGATTGTCCCTAAAAGTGTCCCTTCGATAAAGACTGCGGATCCGATCATGTTGCCGCTTGCGTCGGTTACGGAGCCTGTCGGATAAATCAAGATATCCTGGCCGATGTTTATAAGCCATGCGGCATCGCTTGGGCTGACTTGGGCGGAGCCGTTTCCGTTGATGGTTGAGTCTTCTCCTGAATCGGAGCAGTTGACCATGGCCAATACGGTACTCAAGATCAGCACGGATTTAAGGAATCGGTTTTTCATAAATCTCCTCATAACAATAAAACGAGACTTCCTTTTGAAAGTCCTCCAAATTCCATCCACATTATAAGATAATCTAAACGGGTATGGAAAGCACGTAAATTTTTAGAAGATAAACACTTGCGAGATATTCGTCACATTTTTTTTGAAACGAAAAATCCCGGCTGAAAGCCGGGATTAAGATTCTTGAAATTTTGAATCAGATTAATACTTCTGCTTCAGCACGTCGGGGCATTCCACTTCGGTGTAATTGTGCATCGGGTTGCCGGCTGCGTGCATCCATTCGGCAAGGAACAAGCAGCCCTTCTTGGCTTCGCTGTCGTTGCTGAATACGCTGTTGCACTTGTTCTTGAGGCAGGTAACGACCTTGCTCGGGAGGTCCTTGCTTTCACCTTCGCAGTCGGCGAGGAGACCACCGTATTGGGCGCCCTGGTTACCCCAGCCCATGCTGGAGCATCCGTTGAAGATACCCACGCCGCCGCCCGGAATCATGATGTCGAACTGTCCTTGTTGCACGTCGGTACCGACGTTTGTCGTCATGACAATAAGCTTCTTGCCGTTGAGAGCCTTGGTATTGGCGTCAGACTTGTATTTGCCCTTGCCGGTAAAGGTGAGCTGATAGCACTTGCCGCAGGAGCCACCGTCAGAGGCGGGCACGGCTGCAAAGGCGAAGGCCATATCGGAACAACCGTCGATCGTAAACGGAATCTGGCTAATGCATGTCATTGCAGAACCACCGCCGTCGCAAACGCTGCCGTTGCCCCAGTTGGTATCGTTGGTTCTACCCTTGTTCGTGCACTGTCTGGAGTGGTTTCCGCCGGCGTGCTGGTCCCAGGAGCAGTGAGGCTTACAGCAGTCCCAGTAACGGGTTGCCCAGCCGGAACCGCTCCTGCCGCCCTTTGTCTTGATGGTCGGGCACTTGCTGTTGTCGGTGCCGCCCGAAGAGCTGCTGCTCTTGGGTGCAGAGGAACTGGACTGCACGCTGCTAGAGGATTTTGCAGAGCTGGAAGACTTTGCAGAAGAGCTAGACGATTTCACCGAAGCAGAAGAGTTCGGCTTTACAGAGTTGGAAGAGAGTTCCGGATCCTGGGAATCGGAGGAAAGTTCCGGATTGGGAATCGGGTCCGGTTCCGGTTGCGGGTTGACGAACGGATCGTCAGCGCTGGAGGAGCTGATCGTCGGTATCGGAGCGGGATTCACGTTGACGTTGGGCTCGTGGATGGGGAGTTCGTTGACGTCCACGTCTTCGAACAGGGGATTTCCTGCTCCGTCGTAGATGGTTCCGGTCGTAAGCATGGCGCCGGTGACAGGATCCGTGTCGAAAATCATTTTGCCGACGATTGTTCCGGCGCCGTCGGTAACGTAACCGGTGCCCGGATAGATTACGTAATTCTTGTCGGCAGAAAGAACCCATGCCGGAGAAGTGATGTAAGTGGGTTCGATGATGTCGAGCGAGTTGAAGTCGACGTTCTCTGCGATGATGGTTCCGTCGATAGCGACAATCAGGCCGCCCTGGATGTCGGCGACGCCTACGGTGTCACCGTTTTCGGAAGTCACAAAACCGTTGGCGTCAATGAGATAGTTCGTGCCGCCGTCGTTGTACAGGTAGGAAATTTGAGTAACAATGGGGGTAGATTTACCGTTGGTACCGACCAACATGTCTTCGCCACAGTTGCAAATGAACGCGACTGCCGCTGCAGACAGCATAAACTTTAAAAAATTTCTCTTCATAGGATCCTCAGGGCTCCCGAAACACTCGGAAACACAAGATAGATAAATAATTAAGGATTCAAAGTAAAAAATATATAGACATTACTAATAATGTTCCTATGGCGTTCCTTAAAGTGTGGATAAATTTACAAGGGCCCCTCTATTGTAAATTTTTGTTATGTAAAAATCTTTTTACCAAAAAAGTTGTTGATAGATTGAAATGGTTGCGAGCCTTAGACTTATGGGTGTTTTTAAAATGTTGATAAGTTGGAATTAATTTAGGTGTTGATTATTAAACCTTTGAAATTTCGCTAAAAACGCCACTTTTAAAATCCGGAAAAAGCCGTTAGTCCACAATTCCAGAAGGGCAAAAATGGCTGCCGTAAAGCCCAAAATCCGCGTTTTTGAGCGAAAAAGCAAAAAAAAATCCTTGAAAAATTCCTTGAAATTGCTAAATTTGTTCGGCAAAATTCGCAAAGTACCGCTTCCTATGCTTTGCGAAATAACAGGAATATGCGTTTAACCCGCGCCGTTCCTAGGATTCGAAGCGATAAACCTTCTGCTGAAGAAGAGGAAAAAATGGCAAAAGAACATTTTGACAGAAGCAAGCCGCACTGCAACATCGGCACCATCGGCCACGTTGACCACGGCAAAACCACTCTGACCGCCGCAAT
>NZ_FRBF01000034.1 GCF_900142545.1 Fibrobacter sp. UWT2
TAGTAAGGACCCTTGCAGGTGGCAGATTGATGTGCGTGCCCTTGCACGCCGCTAGTATTGTAGGGCTACGCCCGTATATGAAGAACCGCCGGCTTTGCCGGCGGGTCACTTTTTTGCTTCTATTTCGCGCGGCGAAAATCCGCCTTCGGGTCCGACGAGTAAGGTGATGGGCGCATCATTCTCATTTGCGCCCGAGCCGTCGCCACTCAAGTTCAGTTGGCGTTCTCCGTCGATGTCGCAGAGAATCAAGTCGCCCTGGTAGCTTGCGAGCCACTTGTCGAATTCGACGGGGCCTTCGATTGCGGTCATCCAAGCCTTTTTGGATTGCTTGAGGCTCACGAGACTCTTGAGTTCTGCGCGGCGTACGGTCTTTTTCAAGTCGGAATTCTTGGGCTCCTGCGAAAAGTCCGTGCGCAAGAAGATGATTTTGTCGATTTCGGTCTGCGCTGCATGAAAAACAACCTCTTCCAAGGCGTCGTCCTTGAGACATGCGATTCCAAGCGACACCTTGGGCCTCTCTCTCTCTCTGCCTCGATGACTGTATCGACTCGCACCTGGCATGCCTTGGCGTCGGCCACCTCGATGAGCGCATCCGCGTAATGCCCCACGCCATCGGACAGCTGCAAAACATCGCCTACGCACGCCCTGCACACGCGCACCGCGTGCGTACTTTCGTTCTCGTCCAAGGTGATGGTGCCGACCGAAATCAGCGGGCAATAGAATCTGCTGTCAGGTGTCTTCATACAATGCAAAGATAAAAAAGACTGATTAAAACATCAATTCCTAACCACTAATCACTGCCTACTGTCTACTTCCTACCGCCTACTATTACTATATTCATTCACATGCAAAAGCATTGCCCGGTTAAAGCAGTCGTATTTGACCTCGACGGAACCTTGTACCTGAGTGGCCGCCCCTATCCGAAGGCGGTCAAGACGGTTTGCCGTGTGGCCAAACAAGTGCCCGTCTACTATTTGAGCAACAATACCAGCAAGTCTCCGGTCTTCTACGAAAACCGCCTCAAGGTCATGGGCCTTCCGCTGGCCGACGATGCCATTATTTCGGCTTTGTACCTTTCGCTCGATGCTATTCACGAAGAAGGCATCAAGAACGTATTCTTCTTTGCAAACCCCGAAGTCACGGAATGGTTTGCCGCGCAAGACCCGACGCTCAACTTGCGCCCGGACGTTGCAGACACCGAACTGGTGCTGATCGCTTACCATAACAGCTTCGACTACCGCGAACTTTGCGAACTGTCGTTCCGCGTGCAGCGCAAGATTCCGTTCTGGGTCACGCATACTGACTTTGTCTGCCCCGATGCAAACGGCCCCGTGCCCGATATCGGAAGCTTCATGGCGCTCCTCAAAACCGCCTACGGCGTAGAACCGGAACGCAGCTTTGGCAAGCCGAATCCTGCCATGCTCTCGGGACTCCTCAAAAAGTACAAGCCCGAAGAGATTCTGTTCGTGGGCGACCGCCTTTATACCGACTTTGAACTGGCCAAGCGCAGCGGCTGTCGCTTCGTGCTCCCGCTCTGTGGCGAAACAAAACAACAGGATTTGGACAAATTAGTTGACAAACCTGAGTTTGTTGTCGATATGGTAAGTGATATTGACTTTGAATCCTTCTTCAAGGGTGAAATCTGATTTTAAGAATGGAGAAAATATGATCAAGCACTTTGCAAATTTTGGAATCCTGGGCGCCTTCGCTCTAGTGTCGTCTGCGGCTTTGGTGGCTTGCGGCGATGATTCCGGTTCTGGCGTTTTCAGCATGGAAAAGTCCTTCGAGATGGTTCTCGACAAGGCAAAGTACAGCTATAACAAGAAGGATTCCACCTTCAAGCGAATTGAACCGGTCTGTAAAGAAGGTACGCTCGGCAACTTGGTCGGTCCTGCCGATGCCGACATGTGGGATACCCTTACTTACAAAGCCTACGAAAACAAGGGCGTTGTGACTATCTTGAAGGGCAAGGAAGAAATCGCCAAGTATAACCTCAGCGATGGTACTTTCCCGAGGGCTTTCTGGGGTGACGAAGACAATTCCTCCAAAAAGATCCAGGGCGGTTTCCGCTTGACCAAGAAGAACGTGATCAATCGCGTAATTCGCTATGACGGCAGCTGCTTCATGAAGGACTACTATTCCGTATTCAACAAGGAAGTCGATGCCATCAAAAATATCGACGCCAAACTCAAGGAATTCTACGGTCGCTTCCAGGTTAAGGAAGGTCCGGTGGACGACAAGCAGATGCTGGCTGACATTCGCGCGGTCGACTGCGATGAACTTTCCCTTTACGATGGTCTCGTAAAGATTCGCGTCGAGGACTTCAAGGAATCCAAGGGCAGAATCATTGTCTCTTACGACAAGCGTTCCTGCAATGTGGACTTCCATCTGCGTTACGCCTTTGAACAGGAAGATTGCGAAGCCGCCTATGCCGATTACAAGGACAGCAAGGGCAAGGAAAAGTTTGACTTCAACGATTACTTCTTTGATGTCACCTACAGCGGCAACGACGATGAATACTGCCTCGATTACCTGATTCTCGACCTCAAGAAAGAAAAGGGAATTCCGACCACTAAGTCAATCCAGCCGAACGAATTCGCACGCGGCATCGTGAAACTGATGGTTAACGGCATGAAGTAAAAACAGAAAGACTCTAAAACAGAAAGGCTCCCTTGCGGGAGCCTTACTAATATACGGGTAAAATCTTATCGCAGGTCGGCGACGCAGCGAACGTAGAGACCCTTAGAGAGGCTTTCGTCGGTGCGGTTGATGCTGTGGGCCATGCTGCGGAATTCCCAGGAGCGGGCGGTGTTCTTTTTCACCTTGGAAGCGGACCAGTAGTGACCGGTGTTATCGCCTTCGCAGTAGCCGTCCCAATCCTTGCAGCCGCCCTTGCCCAGGTTGTTCCAGTCCAGCTTGGACTGATCTTTCTGGTAGTCGCGCCATTCGCCGTCGTTGGGGAGGTGCCAGCCGTTGGGGCATGCCTTGGAGGCTTCCTTGTGGCTGTAGAAACGTCCAAACTTCTTGCAGTTGCCTTCGTCTTCGAGCAGGCACTGCTTGGGGGTCGAAAGGCTATAGGAGAGGTTGTTCTTCATCCATGCCTTGTCGCCTCTAATTTCAATTTTGTAGGTCTTGCCGTCGCGGGTGTCGGTGAGCGTGCTGCCGTCCTTAGAAATGTTCTTGCTTTCGAGGGCCAGTGCAAAGAGTTCTTCTTCGCTCAAGTTCTGTTCGGGCTGTTCGAGCTTGGCGGTCTTGCCCTTGTGAACCAGGTTCGTCTTCTTGACAGACACCTTCGTCATCTTGTGCATGCCCATCTTCTTGGGACCGGCAGCAAAGCTTGCGCCGCAGCAAAGGGCGAAAACTGCAGTTGCAGCGACCAGACGATTGAACTTGATTCCAAACATTTCCATACTCCTGAGGCAATTTGTTGCGCCTACACTTTTGAATATATACAGGAGTTTTTGGAAAAGATTCTTACAAATTTATTTCAAAATCGGAGTGTGATGCCGGCAACATTCGGCCCTACCCAAAATGAGTACTTTTCGTCCCGATTTTTGTGCATCTCCAGGATTCCGATGCTGACACCAGTTCCAACAAGCGCTCCGACCAGCACGTCTGTAAAGTAATGTTTACCAGCGGCGATGCGGAGCACGCTTTCGAGGGTGGCAAGCGAGTAGGCGCTCGCTCTCATGATTCCTTTGTAGGGGGAGTTCGGGTAAGCGGTCCGGAACCATTGGTCGGTAAAGGTGGCGACTGTAAAGGCAGCGGTGGTATGCCCCGAAAAGAACGACCCGTAAGCCTCCGATTTGGCGTTTTCAGCTTTTTTTCGCCCTTCTCCCGATTCGGAGTACATGTAGGGACGGGGCCATATTTCGAGCGAGCGCATGGCGAGGTTGAGTCCGTTTCCGATGCCAATGGCCTGGAAAAACATCAAGGTGAAGGTGGCGAATTCACCCCCGGTGGAGCTTCCGTCGTGCCAGGCGATGCCGCCGACCACCAGCGGGGCGATGGCGAAAACGGACCCGATGTCGCTGGCCAAGTCGGCGCTCTCACTGTAGCGGCCGGCGAGGGGCTTGTCCCAGGGCAAAAGGTCGTCTTTGTCTTTCATGGTTTCGGGGGTGTTCATGCGGGAATAAAGGAACATGCCGATTCCGAACATGCCGCCCGCGGCCAAGGTAACCGGAAAATCGTTTTCAAAGTCTAGCTTATAAGAGGGGCGTTCCGTTTCGGTAGCCTGCGCAAAACCCATCAGGAACAGAATGCCTACAATCAATGACCTTTTGAAAATTCGCATACAGCCCCTAAGCTAAAAAAATTATATTGCTTTATAGTAAACGAATGGAGCTTTTGTGGCAGATTCTTTAAATACTCGCGAACCGATTGTACCCAGCATGGACCTTTTCGGAGCCATTTCCGACGAAATGCGCCTCAAAATCTTGTTGCTTCTGGACCAGGCGGAATTCACCGTCAACGAAATCAAGGATATCCTGGATATCCACCAGAGTAACGCGAGCCGCCACCTGGCAAAGCTTTCTGCTTGCAACTTGCTCAAGGACCGCCGCGACGGCATCAAGGCCTATTACCGCCTGAGCGAAGAACTGTACCTGAGCACCCGCATGCTTTCGATGATTCGCGACGCCTACGAAGAACTCCCGGATAAGGACATTCTCAAGTGCCGTGCCGCACAGGTGCTCGAAGACCGCACCGACAAGACCAAGGGCCAAATCCACAAGCTCGACCAGGCGGGTGGTAGCCTCAAGGCTCAAATCAGCCTGTTCGGCCGCCTCATGTACCCGTTCGAAAACGCGGTGGACGTGGGCTGCGGCGAAGGCGGCGACCTCACGCTCATGCTCTGCAACAGCTGCAAGCGCGTAACGGCCCTGGACTACGACCCGAAAATCATCAGCGGGCTCCAGAAGATTTTAAAGCAGAAGAACATCCAGAACGTGACGCCCAAGGTGGCTGACATGGTCAGCACGGGCCTGCCCGACAACTTTGCCGACCTCGTGCTCATGAGCCAGGTGCTTCACCACGCCAAGGATCCGCGCCTTGCCCTCAAGGAGGCGGTTCGTATCCTCAAGCGCGGCGGAACGCTTGCCCTGCTTGACTTGGCTCAGCACAAGGAAGAATCCTTCCGCACCACGCACGGCCACATTTGGCTTGGCTTTGACCGCAGCCAGCTCGAATTCTTTGTCAAGGAATTCAACTGCGATGTCGTCTCCAGCGAAATCATCCCGAGCGAAAACGAAGTCGACAAGAAACTGCCCGTCATCTGCATGATTCTGAAAAAGAAATAAACTCTTCCAACGGCTCCCTCCAGCACCAACTGTTTGTTTTTTTTTACAAACGGGTTGGAGATAGTGCAATATTAATATATATTAGGAATAGTCTTTTGAAGGAGCTGTCTATGACCGATTTGCCCCGTTTTTATGATCAAAGTCGTTTTACTGCTTTGAAAACGATTCTCCTTTGCCTATTGGCAGGACTATGCGGTACAGCATTCGCTGCCGACTGGGACGGTTCCACCTCGCGTCCCACGGTGGACAGCATCGGCGGGAAGGCCTACTACGTGATCACGACCGCGGAGGAACTGGCGTGGTTCGCGTACCAGACGAACAACGGCAGCAAGAGCATCAACGCGGTCCTGGGCGACGACATCCACTTCATGGCGGACGAGTCAAAGACGAGTCTCTTCCAGTGGACTCCGATAGGGTTCGACGACGACGCTCCCTTCAACGGCACTCTGGACGGCGCAGGCCACACGATCTACGGCCTGTACTCCCCGGGCGGGCTGGTGAACTACACGGGCACGGGGTTCGTGATGAAGAACCTCTCGCTGAAGCGGAGCGACGTGCACTCGTGGGTCCGCGAGAACCGCGGCGTGATCGACAGCTGCACGGAATCTAACGACGGCATGCACCAGAAGGGCGGCCTCTCGTACAGCAACTACGGCACGATCAAGAACAGCGTGTCCAAGAACTACGGGATAGCGTACTCGAACAGCGGTACGATAGACAGCTGCACGAGCACGGGGTACGCCCTGTCCACCAGCGGCATCGGCGGAATCGTCTACTCGAACAGCGGGACGATCAAGAACAGCGTGGCGGAACCGTCCATGACGCTTGCCTACGAATCTACCGGCGGCACGATCAACTTCGGCGGCATCGCCGCGACGTGTAGCGGCACCATACAGAACAGCCGGTTCCGCGGCAAGGCTGTACTGACGACGTCGAACACCGGCACGACCGCGCTCTACGCGGGCGGCATCGCTGGCTACCTTTCCAGCGGCAAGATAGTGAAGTGCCAGGCGTCCCTAGACACCCTCGTCGTCAAGGGCCGCAACTTCGGCACGGTGGAGATCGGCGGCCTTGCGGGCGAGGCGAGCTCGTCCGCGATAAACGCCTCCTATGCGGAGCTGAACGTCGACACACTCTCCCTGTCCGACACTAGCACCTACAGCGTCAAGGTGGGCGGCGTCACGGGCTACGGGTACTACGGCAGCGGCCTCCAGAACAACCACGCCCTCCTGAAGCTGGGCAAGGGCTTCGACGTGAGTCCCACGAGGTACCCCTACGTGGGCGGCATCGCCGGCTACCTGAACGGCTCCTCGGTGACGCTGCTGGTGGCGGCTCACTCCTACGGCGTGATCAGCAGCTCCGTCGACCGTACCAACTACCGGATCTCGGGCGTCAGCCCCTACGTGACGTACAGCCGTGTCGACAACAGCTACTACGACGCGAACGTCGCGACCCCGGACACGATGCACGCCATCGGCATGCTGACGAGCACGGGCTCCGTGGCCAACGTGAACGGCAGGACGACCGCGGAGATGCAGACCGAGTCGTTCGTTGAGAAACTGAACACGAACTCTGGCCTGTCGAGCACGAGCAGCGGCTGGTGGCGCTACTGCGAGGGCCATTACCCGATCCTCACGAGCGAGGGTACCTGCGACGAGTTCTACTCGAGGTACGGCAAGCTGACGTTCAAGCCTTCCGGCGCGGATCCCGTCATCTCGAAGGACTGGGACGGTTCCACCTCGCGTCCCACGGTGGACAGCATCGGCGGGAAGGCCTACTACGTGATCACGACCGCGGAGGAACTGGCGTGGTTCGCGTACCAGACGAACAACGGCAGCAAGAGCATCAACGCGGTCCTGGGCGACGACATCCACTTCATGGCGGACGAGTCGAAGACGAGTCTCTTCCAGTGGACTCCGATAGGGTTCGACGACGACGCTCCCTTCAACGGCACTCTGGACGGCGCAGGCCACACGATCTACGGCCTGTACTCCCCGGGCGGGCTGGTGAACTACACGGGCACGGGGTTCGTGATGAAGAACCTCTCGCTGAAGCGGAGCGACGTGCACTCGTGGGTCCGCGAGAACCGCGGCGTGATCGACAGCTGCACGGAATCTAACGACGGCATGCACCAGAAGGGCGGCCTCTCGTACAGCAACTACGGCACGATCAAGAACAGCGTGTCCAAGAACTACGGGATAGCGTACTCGAACAGCGGTACGATAGACAGCTGCACGAGCACGGGGTACGCCCTGTCCACCAGCGGCATCGGCGGAATCGTCTACTCGAACAGCGGGACGATCAAGAACAGCGTGGCGGAACCGTCCATGACGCTTGCCTACGAATCTACCGGCGGCACGATCAACTTCGGCGGCATCGCCGCGACGTGTAGCGGCACCATACAGAACAGCCGGTTCCGCGGCAAGGCTGTACTGACGACGTCGAACACCGGCACGACCGCGCTCTACGCGGGCGGCATCGCTGGCTACCTTTCCAGCGGCAAGATAGTGAAGTGCCAGGCGTCCCTAGACACCCTCGTCGTCAAGGGCCGCAACTTCGGCACGGTGGAGATCGGCGGCCTTGCGGGCGAGGCGAGCTCGTCCGCGATAAACGCCTCCTATGCGGAGCTGAACGTCGACACACTCTCCCTGTCCGACACTAGCACCTACAGCGTCAAGGTGGGCGGCGTCACGGGCTACGGGTACTACGGCAGCGGCCTCCAGAACAACCACGCCCTCCTGAAGCTGGGCAAGGGCTTCGACGTGAGTCCCACGAGGTACCCCTACGTGGGCGGCATCGCCGGCTACCTGAACGGCTCCTCGGTGACGCAGCTGGTGGCGGCTCACTCCTACGGCGTGATCAGCAGCTCCGTCGACCGTACCAACTACCGGATCTCGGGCGTCAGCCCCTACGTGACGTACAGCCGTGTCGACAACAGCTACTACGACGCGAACGTCGCGACCCCGGACACGATGCACGCCATCGGCATGCTGACGAGCACGGGCTCCGTGGCCAACGTGAACGGCAGGACGACCGCGGAGATGCAGACCGAGTCGTTCGTTGAGAAACTGAACACGAACTCTGGCCTGTCGAGCACGAGCAGCGGCTGGTGGCGCTACTGCGAGGGCCATTACCCGATCCTCACGAGCGAGGGTACCTGCGACGAGTTCTACTCGAGGTACGGAACCATCGGACAAAGCCATACGTTGCTGGAGTCTTCTTCCAGTACAGTGTCCAGTAGTTCCTCGACATCGAGCAGTTCTGTTGCGTCAAGTAGTTCTGCAACATCCAGTAGCTCTGTGGTATCTAGCAGTTCCATTGTCGAATTTAGTTCTTCGTCTGTCAAATCTTCGAGTTCCTCGCAGATTGATTCTTCTAGCAGTTCGACAAAGAATTCTTCTTCGAGCGAAGCGAAATCCTCCTCTTCTGTAAAGTCTTCGTCCTCTGTGAAGAGTTCTTCAAGTAGTGCAGAGTCCTCTTCTTCAAAGACAAAGAGCAGTTCTTCGATGGGATCGGACCTTGTCATGAATCAGCCGGAATACTCGTTTAACCTCGTGGTAGACGGTATGACGATCATGTTGATGAATTCACAGGGTGGGGTAGTCAGCGTCTATGATGTACTTGGTCACCGGGTGGTCACAAAACCGCTTTTGGAGACTTCTACAAGCATTACCCTGCAGACGCCCGGCAATTACATTGTTCGTGTGAATGGAATAAGCCAGAGAGTGACTCTTAAATAACTCCTGTAGCCCCTAAAGGTTGCTTTTGGGGCTATGTTTTTGCAAAAATTGCGCAATTTGTATTGCGCATTTTGCAAAATTTTGTGTATATTGAGATAAAGCGTTTTTGATAGGAGTAAACTATGGGTAAAATCATCAAGTATGTCGCCATTGCCGCCGCATGTATCATCTCGGCTTTCGGCGTGTATTGCCTTATTAAGTATTCTTCTGCCGACGACAAGCTCGAAAACAAGTCGGAAGACTAATCTTACGTTTCTTTTTGTAAATGAATCGGCTATGCAATATAGCCGGTTTTGTTGTTTGTACTGACAACTGTCTACTTCCTGCCGTCTACTTTAACTAAATTAACCACATGAATTTCTTAAACAAGAAGCCTGCTTTCTTTGTGGCGCTTTCCGCCATTTTCCTCGGAATCTTGCTGATCGTGTTCCGCGATTTCGCCTTCGACCCGAATCAGCTCATGCTCAATAGTGACCAGCTGAACGGTATCGGTAGCCGCATTCTGCGTGCCGAAAGTGCCGTGCTCACGGAATGGGACGATTCCCGCTTGGGCGGCGTGCCCACGATCGACGCCTTGTTTGCCGACGCCTACCATCCGCTGGTATGGGTGCAGTTCCTGATGGACCCCGCCCGCGCCGTGGGCTTCAAGTTTATCCTCACGCTGTGGGTGGCCTTTATGAGTGCCATGCTCCTTGCCTGGAACCTGACGGGGAACCGTTGGTGGGCGGGTCTGCTAGGCATGCTTTACGCCTTCTCGCCGGAATACTTCACCTACATTTACGGTGGCCACGACGGCAAGATGATGGTCTTTGCGATTACTCCGCTGGCGCTGCTTGCTATCCGCAAGATTGTGCGTACGGGTAGCATTCCTTACATGATTGTGCTTGCGCTCTCGGTCGCGTGGATGATTTTGGGTTCGCACCTGCAGCTCACTTACCTGTTCCTGTGGGGTGCCGGCCTTTATACGCTTTACGAAGTCGCTTTCCATTGCGATGCCATGAAGACTCGCGGCAAGCGCCTTGGCCTTGCGGCGGTGGGCCTCGGTTTTGGCCTTGCGCTTTCTTGCTTCCAGATTGTGCCGCCTTACATGTACACCACCACGCAGTCGGTGCGCGGCGACGATAGCCACACCAATTACGGCCACGCCGTCAGCTGGTCCTTGCACCAAGAAGAAATGGCGCAGATTCTGCTGCCGGGCTTTGTGGGTGTCGACGTTTACGAACAGAACGAAAAGACGGGTGACCTCGAAGGATCCTCTTTCGTGAGTTTCACGATGGATGAATACCGCAAGTTGCAGGGCGGCTCTCCGTTCTATTGGGGGCACAATGCGTTCAAGCTCGACCATAACAATGCGGGTGCCTTGTTGACCTTCCTCGGATTCCTTTGCCTGTTCCTGCCGGGCAAGCGTCGCTATGCGGCGTTCTGGGGCCTGGGTGCAGTCGTTGCCTTGAGCTACGGCATGGGTGATCATTCTCCGCTGTTCAAGTTGTGGTACAATGTGCTCCCCGGCGTCAAGAACTTCCGTGCTCCGGGTATGGCCCTGTTCTGGTTGCCGCTTTTGCTGGTGATGATGGCGGGCCCGGTACTCAAGGCTATTTCTGCCGAAGGCAAGACTCCTGAAGAAGCTGCCGAAGCCGAAGATAACCGTCGCGCTCTGTTGCATGGCTCTGCTATGTACGGCGTGCTCTTGGTGCTTGCCCTGATTGCTCGTTTTGCTTGGACGACTTTTATTGGCCCTGTCGGCTTGGTGGTGATGGTTCTTTATGCCGCCCTTTGCCTTGGCGTGATGAGCCTTGATGACCAGAAGAAAAAGCTCACGGTTGCAAACTTGACGGAAGCTTTCCAGAAGGGCCTTCCGGGAACTCCGCGTGCACTGCAGGCTTGCATCTTTATCGGCTTTGCCTATCTTGGCGTGATGCTCATGAGCGGCCAGAAACTTTTGGAAGATTCCGTGACCGCTCCTTACTTTAAGCCGCTGAACGAAATCGTGATGAGTGCGACTGCTGGCAAGACCATCCCGAGTTTTGTACTGGTGTTGGTGATTATTGCGGTGACGCTCTTTGTGTTCAAGTGGAAGGCTCCGATTGCCCAGAAGGCGGGCGTGCTTGCGCTTGCTGCTGGCGTTGAACTCTTCTTTATCGACGGCGCTTTCATCCAGAATGTTGCCGCAAATGAATACTTGCAGCCGACGAACCCGGTGGTGGCCGCCTTCAAGACTCCGTACAAGGCAGACTCCCTGAATACGCCGCGTGTGCTTTCGCTTTCTCGCAACAAGGCTTTGAGTGGAAATGCTTTCCCGCAGTATAACTTACGCAATGCCGATGGCGTTCACGATAACGAACTCGCGAGCTACCGCGCATTCCGTGGTGGTCAGCAGGATGCGAACTACTTGATGAATATCAATGACCCGACGGCGGTGCACCCGTTCCTTGACTTGATGAATGTGGGTGCCATCATCTTCGATAGCCGTCAGGGTACGACTTATATGCCGATTCCGACGGCGATGGGCGAGGCTTACCTCTACGGTGAAGCTGTCGTGATGGATGATTCCGCCGCTATCAAGACGCTCCAGACGCAGGCCGCCATTCGTGAGCAGAAGGCTGCTGAACCGGTGGCAGAACCCGTTGCTGATTCTGCTGCCGCTCCGGCCGATAGCGCTGCCGCACCCGTTACTCCTGAATTTGGAGATGTCCCGGGCAAGTTCTTCTACCGCGAAAAAGTTATTTTGTCTGAAACGCCGGAATTCGACGGCAAGGGCAGCGTGGCTGCCAAGGGCCCGATTCAGGGTTCTGCAAAGCTTGTCGCAAGCCCCAAGATGGATACCCAGGTGTTCAACGTGAATGCTGACCGCGAAGGCTTCATGGTCGTCGCCGGCAACTATCACCCGTACTGGAAGGCTTACGTGAACGGCAAGGAAGCTAAAGTCTACAAGGCCTTCGGAACTCTCCGCGCCGTGCAGATTCCAGCCGGTAATTCCGAAGTCCGCATGGAATACCGCAGCGCCCCGTTCCACAAGACGATTCTTGTGAGCGTGATTGCCGCCGTGTTGCTGATTGCCCTCGGCGCAGTCACCGCCGTGCGCAGCCGCAAGAAGTAAAGCGATCTCTTAAACGACTCGGAAAAAATCTCTAGAAGCTCGGCCTAACCACCGGGCTTTTTCGTGTGTGGAAAAATTTACGTACCGAAAGTGGCATCAGTTGTCCGAAAAAAGCGTGTATAGTAATAGGGACTTTGAAAAAATCTCTGTATTGACAATTGAAAACTTAAAACCTATTTTAATATGAGGATAAACCTATGGCTGTAGAAATAAGATCAATACCGACTCTTTATGGGGAAGACGCGGAGCGTTTTCTCAGAGCTGCCGATATTGCCGAAAAGAATGAGCATAAACAGGATATTAGCGAAACTGTCCTGCTCGTGAAGAAATTTCTACGTGAACAAGGTTTCTAGGAATGAATGTTGCAGAGTTTTTATCTAGTTGTTCATTCTCAAGACTTACTCCGGAACTTCTAAAAAATTGTAAACCATTCAAATGCGGAAACAAGGACTTGGATGATTTTTTCGCCAAGGATTCTTTCTTGTATGGTGAAAAACTTTTGGGCAAGACTTATGTTTTTCGTTTGAAAGAGTTTCCCGACAAAATTGTTGCGGCCTTTACGCTGTCGAATGATTCTGTACGAATAAAACAGCTTTTTCCTGAGGACATGGCTAAAATTGAGTATGTCACGGAAAATGGAGAGAAAAATTTGCGGCGTTATCCGGGTGTACTGGTTGGTCGGTTGGGAATAAACTCGGAATTTGCAAAACAGGGCTTTGGCTCAGCTGTGATGACTTTTATCAAGACTTGGTTCCGCAGTGATGAAAATAAGACTGGATGCCGATTTATAATTGTAGATGCGGTCAATAGCTCCGATGTTTTACGATACTATCAAAGAAATGGTTTCAAGTTTTTGTATGGCTCAGATGAAAATGAAGCTAAGGCTCTAGGTATAAATGTTAAAATGCTTGGAAAAAATCCTTTGCGTACACGTCTGATGTATTATGATTTGATAGATCTTGATGACAAGATAGGGGAAACCCCGCGAATTAACTGACAATCCTTTAAAAACCGGTCCGTAGGGCCGGTTTTTTATATTCTTGTAAGATATTTTTTATATTTGCGGCGTATTTTTATAAAAAACTAAAATCCTATGAAAAACAAAACATTTTTATCCATATTCCTTTTCTTCCTGTTCTCGGTTGCTTCGGCTTGGGCGGCAACTGTTGACTTAACAACGGTGACAGGCAACAAAACGCTTCGGAATGGCGACTTGGTTAAGGGCGTTCTCGGTGCGAACGTAAAGATTTCCATTGCCGATGGCGCAACGGTAACGCTCAACGGAGTGACTATCAACGGAGTTGACAACATTGACTACAATTGGCCGGGCATCACTTGTGAGGGAAACTGCAACATTATCCTCGCAGAGAATTCGAGAAATATAGTGACGGGTTTCTATAGTAGTTATCCTGGCATCGAAGTGCCGTACAATAAAACACTAACCATTTCGGGATCAGGTTACCTCGAAGCAAACAGCAATGGTTATGCCGCCGGCATCGGTGGCGCGAGCCATGGCAATGTAGGAAATATCGTGATTAATGGGGGCACTATAATAGCTACGGGTGGTCATAGTGCTGCCGGTATCGGTTGTGGCGTTAGTTATGGAGCCGTTGGGAATCATGGAAGCATCACAATTAATGGAGGTGATGTTACCGCTATAGGTGGTAATGGTGCCGCAGGCATTGGTAGCGGTTATCATGGAGAGATTTATGACATCACGATTAGTGGAGGGATTGTTAAAGCTACGGGTGGCGAGAATGCTGCCGGCATCGGTACCGGTGAAAAAGGCGAGGTTATTGACATCATGATTAGTGGAGGGATTGTTAAAGCTACGGGTGGCAATGGAGCTGTCGGCATCGGTTACGGCAAAAATGGATCTGTCGTCTGGGCCATCGATATTAGCGGCAATACCAAGGTCACTGCAATAAAGGGGAAAAATTCTTCCTATAGCATAGGTAAAAGAGATGGCGGTTCTATAGACGGGGTCACTATCGGCGGTATCGAAACTCAAGGTATTGCAACAAGCCCGTTTGTCTGGATTTCCCTTACCCACCCGGACATTACCGTTGCCGACATCGCCGACCAAACTTACACTGGGTCTGCGATTTGCCCTGCGGTCAGCATAACCGATGAAATGACTCCGCTGGAAGCCGGTGTAGATTACTCGGTCGAATGCACGGACAACATCTCGGCAGGAACTGCCAAGATGACTATTACTGGAATGGGCAATTATGCAGGCGCAATATCAAAAACGTTCAAAATCAACCCGAAAGAAATTGCCATCGCCTGGGGCGCACAGACTTCGTTTGTCTACGACGGCACGAATCACGTTCCGACTGCAACGGCGGACGGCATTGTAAGCGGCGACGAATGCACGATTACGGTTTTGGGCGCGGCAAAAGATGCTGGCAAGCATACGGCTACCGCCGCATCCTTGAACAATGACAATTACCTGCTGCCTACAGAAAACCTCGAAAAGCCCTTTGAAATCACGCAGCGAGAAATCACCATTGCCTGGGGCGAACAGACTTCGTTTGTTTACGACGGCGCTGATCACGTTCCGACTGCAACTGTAGATGGGACTGTAAATAGCGATGACTGTACGATAACTGTTTCAGGAGCAGCAAAAGATGCCGGAAAACATACGGCTACAGCCATGGTTGTGTGCAATGACAATTACCAGCTGCCTACAGAAAACCTTGAAAAGCCTTTCGAAATTACGCCGAAAGAAATAACCATCACCTGGGGAGAGCTTACGTTGTTTTATAATGGTACGGAACAGGCTCCGACTGCAACTGTAGATGGGACTATAAATAGCGATGATTGTACGATAACGATTTCGGGTGTTGCAAAAAATGTCGGAAAACATACGGCAACGGCAACGGTTGTGTGCAATGACAATTACCAGCTGCCTACAGAAAACCTCGAGGTGCAATTTGAAATTACGTACACGAATCTTGCAATGCTGAAAGGAAACTATACTGTACAAAATGGCGAAATAATGACGGGCGAACTCGCCGGCAATTACAAGATTTCGATTGCTGATGGTGCTACGGTAACTCTTGATGGTGTGGCTATCAATGGTGGTAACAATGGGAAATATCAATGGGCGGGCATCACTTGTGAAGGCGATTGCAACATTGTCCTTGCTGATAGTTCCGTGAATAATGTGACGGGCTTCCATGATAGTTATCCTGGAATCTATGTGCCAGAGCATAAAACACTTACCATTTCAGGAAAAGGATCCCTTGATGCGCAAAGTTGTGGCTATGGAGATGGTACCGGTATTGGTGGTGGCGGTAGTATATCTGCAGGAAACATCGTGATTCGTGGAGGAACTATTACTGCTACGAGTCGAGGTTATGGAGCAGGTATCGGAAGTGGATACAACGCATCTGTTGGAAACATCGAAATTAGTGGAGGAACTATTATTGCAACACAAGATGGTGCAAATGGCGCAGGTGTCGGCAGTGGCTATTACGGATCTGTAGGTAACATTAAGATTAGCGGCGGAACTATTACTGCTACGGGTAGTAGGGATGCCGCAGCCATCGGTGGTGGCTACAAAGGAACTGTTGGAAACATCACAATTAGTGGCATCGAAACAACTGTCACTGCAATAAAGAGCAAATATGCGACTTATAGTATAGGTAAAGGTAATGCCGGTTCTAGAACAGGCACAATCAATATCGGCGGTTTCGAAACTTCAGATATTGAAGCCAGTCCGTTTGAATATCCGTACGTCACGAATCTTGCCTCGTTGAATGGTGACTATATCGTACATAATGGTGAAACGTTGACTGGCGAGCTCGCTGGCAATTACAAGATATTGATTGCTGATGGCGCAACGGTAACGCTCAACGGAGTGACCATCAATGGCGTTAACAGTCACAGCTATAAGTGGGCGGGCATTACTTGCGAAGGAAACTGCAACATTATTCTCGCAGAGAATTCCACAAATAGTGTGAAGGGCTTCTATGACGAATATCCCGGCATCTATGTGCCGGAGAATTATACACTTACTATTTCGGGAACGGGTTCCCTTGATGCAAGCAGCAACGGCTGGGGTGCTGGTATCGGCTGCGGCAGGAGTGAAAGTGCTGGAAATATTGTGATTAACGGAGGAACTATTACTGCCACGGGTGGTAATAGTGCGGCTGGTATCGGCGGTGACAACGATAAAACTGTTGGAAATATCATTATTAGTGGAGGATCTGTAACTGCTACAGGTGGCTCTGGTGCCGCAGGTATTGGCGGCGGTTACAAAGGAATTGCTGGAGACATCGTGATTAGTGGAGGAACTATTGTTGCTACGGGTACTACTCCAAATGGGGCGGGTGTTGGCGGCGGCGGCTATGGAACTATTGGAGACATCGTGATTAGTGGAGGGACCATTGTTGCTACGGGTGCTGCTAATGGGGCGGGTGTCGGCTGTGGCCTCCTAGGAAAGGTTGGGAACATCACGATTAGTGGAGGAATTATTTCTGCTACGGGTGGTGAAGATGCTGCTGGCATCGGCGGCGGCGACAGAGGAACTGTTGGGAGCGTTGTGATTGGCGGCGACAAAACCAAGATTTCTGCAACAAAGGGGAAAGATGCTTTCCAAAGCATAGGCCAAAATGACGGCTATAGAACAGGTACAATCACTATTGGCGGTGTCGAATTTTCAGATATTGTAACAAGCCCTTTTGAATACCCGTACGTTATGCTGGTTTACAAAAAAGACTATGAATTGTACGCCGTCTTCAACGGTGAATACAACGGTGACGCTTCTGTGAAAATTTCCGAGGCTATTGGTGTGAGTTCCATTACGCTGAATCGTACGTTCTCGGCTAATACCCCGTCGACGGTCGTGTTGCCGTTCGAATTGCCCCGGTACGCAACGTTTAACGCTGAATTCTATGGCTTGAACGATGTCGCCCAGGTGGGTAACGCCTGGAAGGCTACGATGAAATACATCGGAGATGGTGTTCTCCCGAAGGCAAATACTCCTTATGTGGTGTTGCTGCCCAATGATGGACAACTGGAATTCAATTTGGATGGATTTACTGCCGAGATGCATACGAACGACATTGATACCACCTGGAATAAGGACAGTACATGGTACTTCACGGGCGTTTATCAGTACAAAACTTGGGGTGGCGAAGACGATGACGAACTCGGGCTTGCTTACGCTTTCTCTGGCCGTAACGAAGACAAAGTTGCCAAGGGCAAGTTTGGAAAAATTGTGGCTGGTGGCTACGCCTATCCGCTTCGCGCCTATCTGAGAAAGAAAAATGCCGATGTTGTACTCAAGCAATCGCAAGGGCGTCCGCTTGCTCCGGGCGAACAGCGTGCAGCAAGTGCCGCCAGCTTGTACAGCGTAGAATTCCTTCCTGAAACGATTGAGGTCGAGCTTGTCAAAGACGATGAAAACGGCAATGAACATACGACATTTGTCGGTCGCATGAACACCCGTACGGGCGAAATCCAGATAATTCGCGACGGTCGAACTTTCGACCTCAAGGGCCGCCACGTGGGCAAGCCGAAAGCTAAAGGAATTTATTTGAAAAAGTAGGAGCTTAAAATGACTAACCGTTTTGAACAGAAAAAAGAATATACTGCTCCGACGATGGAGATTATCGAAGTCAAACATCAGAACGCCCTGCTGGATTGCAGCCAAGGTTGTGATCCTGATGATACGGTAACGGTCGATCTCATCAAGTAGGGAAAGACTCTATGAAAAAGGTCTATGAAAAGCCTTGCGTCAAGGTCTTTCAACTTAAGCAGCAATCCGCCCTGCTGCAGTGCAGTAGTAGCGACGGGGATAAAACGGCTTGTGGTGTTATTGAAGTCGGCTTGTCTGTTTTAGACAAGCCGGGTCGCTAGCCGATGCGTTCGCCTTTGTTGTTGGTTCCGGGCGGCGTCTTGATAAAGTAGATGACGCACGGGACGATGATGCAGGCAAAGTAGCAGACGCTCATGAAGTGGTTGAAGGCGTCGTTCATGTAGAGGCTTTCGGGAACGAGGAATTCGTTGATGGCCATCAGGACGGCGGCCACGATGACTCCGACTAAGATGCGTGCGATCAGTTTGCTCATGCCCTGAATGTAGTATTTCTTTGGCGCAAAGGGAATGCTTTTGGTGTAAAATTTGCTAAATTGAAAGTATGAATATCCGAATTTCTGCGATTGCATTGGCATGTTTGGTGGGTCTATCGTTCAGTGCTGACCCGCGAATGGAACAGGGCGCCCGTTTTGAGGCTAAAGGCGACTTTGAAATGGCTCTCGGCGAATACCGCGCCGTTCTGGCCGAAAATCCGCGTGATGCCGCCGCCTACTTTGCCGCCGCGCAAGTTCGCATGAAGATGAAGGATTACAGCGGGGCGCTTGCCAACTACCGCCTTGCTTATAAGTTTGAACCGACGATGAGCGCCGCTTACGAAGGTGCCGCCAAGGTTTATGAAGTTCTCGGTCAAAAGGCGAAGGCCGAAGCCGAACGCGCCAAGGATCCGAAGAACAACCCGGTGGTAGAAGCCCCGATCGAAGCCGCCACTGTTGCAGAACCTGCTCCGGAACCGGTCAAGGCTGAACCTGCCAAGGTCGCCGAACCCAAGCCGGAACCGAAACCTGTAGAAGTGGCAAAGCCTGCTCCTGCCAAGGTTGCCGAAGCTCCGAAGCCTGTCGAAAAGCCGGCAGAAGTGGCGAAGGCAGAACCTGCAAAGGTTGATGCCGCCTCGAACGATCCGTTTGAAAAGGGCAAGGCTCTCTATGCTGAAGGCAAGTATAAAGAAGCTGCCCCCATGTGGCGCGAAGTCTTGCGCAAGCAGCCCGGACACGCCGGTGCGTATTTCTACGCGGGCCTGACCCGTTACCAGCTCGGCGAAATGGACAAGGCCGAATTCAACTTGAAGAAGGGTCTTGAATACAAGGAAGAAGGCAACGATGCCAACTACTTCCTCGCCCTGATTGCAAAGAGCAACAAGAAGCAGGATCAGGAACTCAAGTTCTTGGCCGCCTACATGAAGAAGGCTGCCCCGAGCGCCAAATACCGTGCCGCAGCCGAAGCCCGCATTGCCGAAATCAAGGCTGAAAAGGATTCGAAGAATCAGCCTGCCGCTGTTCCGGCAACCGAAGCCGTGGCAAAGGCTGAACCGAAGCCGGTTGAAACCGCTCCGGCAAAGGCGGTGGAAGAAACCCCGGTTGAAGAACCTGTCGTGGCTGACATTGCCGATGCTCCGTCGGGCAAGCCGTCTATCGCCAATGCGAACTTGCTCTTTGGCGCCGGTAGCTACGAGTCTGCTCTTCAGATGTACAAGGCTTTGCTTGAAACGGAACAGGAACCTGAAGAACGCTACTTCACCATGCTTCAGGTGGGCAACATTTATCGTGAACTCCGCGACTTCCACAGCGCCGTGGTTCGTTATCGCGAAGTGGTGCAACAGTTCCCGGATTCCGACTGGGCAACCGAAGCCGAACGTGCTCTCGAAGATGCCGTCTGGCTCGAAAAGCATGCCTCGGAACTCCCTCGCAGAACTAGATAGTTTGATTGTCTTCCCGGGCGTTAGACCCGGGATCTCCTTTTACGGATTCACAAAAATGAACGCTTGCAATCCTTATTGCAAGCGTTTTTTGTAAGAACGAAAACCACCAGCTAGGCTGGTGGTTCTAAAGAAGCCTTCTGGCGGTGCTGAAAAAAAGAAATCCTTTGATTATAATTGAAA
>NZ_FRBF01000035.1 GCF_900142545.1 Fibrobacter sp. UWT2
CGCGACAACACCCGCCGTCTCCCCAACCATCTCGCTTGCGGTCGCGTTCTCGCGGGTAAAGTTGAACGAAGCAACCTGGATTCCGTCGAGCATCGCTTCGGCGGCGGCTGTCGCGCCGGATTCGATGTGGTCGGCCCCCTGGTCGCCTACCACGACATCGTTGCCATCGCCCGTGTAAATATGGTCGTTGTAGTCGCCCGCCACCGTGCGGGAATCAAGCGACTCGGCAAGCGAGAGCGTGGAGGCCGTGGCCTCGTAGCTGTCGCGGTCGGTGAACACCATCTTGGCGTTGTCGCCGAACACAACATCGTTGTCGTAGATGCCGTAGCGCTCGTCGCCGTAGGTCGTCAAGGTGTCGCCACCCGTGCCGCCCACCACGATGTCATCGCCACCGGAAGTGTAAACCGTGTCGGCACCGCCATGGGCTATGTCGGTAGAGGCAGCCACATCCTGCGCGTGGAGGGTTCCCTTCACCTGGATGGCGGCTATGCCCGGAATGTCCTTGCCGTTGATGTTGTCGAGCGTGTAGCCGTCCTCGACAATCACGCGGAAGTTGTCCGCGGCAACACCCGCAGGAACCTCGAACACCACGTAGTTGCCCGTGGTGTCTATCAGCACTGCATCATCGCCCGTCAGCTCACCGGAGAGAACCGCCGCATCGTGCGCGAGGTCAGCCAGGATGTCCTCGGCGCTGGTGTATTCGGAACGCTTGTAGGTGCCGTTGAAGTTGGAACCGGCACAGTCGTTCACGTAGAAACTCTGCAGGGCAACTGTCGAGTTCCCCACATACAGGCTCACCTTGCGGATGCTCTGGCCTTCCCAGGAGTTCGCGTCGGGCATGTCAAGGTAGACTGCCACCCTGTAATCGGTAAAGTACTGCGCAAGGCCATCCACGGCGACTTCGAGTTTGTTGTCGCATTGGTTGCCAGGGGCGGTCGTCATGTAGCCGCTGTTCATGAGCGCCGCATCGGCATCGGTAGAGGCGTTCGGAAGGTTGTGGCCGTAGGCCTGCAGATTGATGCGGTTGTCGGTGCTCGTATTGCGGTGGCTCTCGATGCCGCCGTAGCTCACGCTCACGGCGCTTGCGCGGGTGTTGTCGTCGAAGCGCACAATCTCGCGGTCATCGTTGCCGTAGGTCCCGGCGAGGCTACCGCCCACATTGTTCCAGTTCGCCTTCGCGAAATCTGCCGCACCCGCAACATCTTCCGACGAGAGTCCCGTCTGCGAGGCTCCCATGAAATTGAAACTGAGCGTCGCCTCGGTACGGGTTTCGGGAACATTCTCCTGTTCAAGGGCTTCCGCCAGGGCGGCATGCCCTCCGAAGGTGGCATAGCCGTCATCGCCGAATACAAGGTCGTTGCCATTGCCAGTCGAAATGACTTCATTCTCGTTTTCGTGCTCGCTAGCATCCGCAGGAACGGTTCGTGTTGCGTTCACCCCGCCGAAAACGACATTCCTGCCGTCGGCAAGGGTTATCACGTCATTCCCGCCCTGGTTTTCCGTCACCGTGCGGGCAATGCTCGGGCCGCGGCGAACACCGTCGGTCTGCCAGTAGGCTTCGAAATCCTTGTTCTTGCCTGTCGCATAGTCGGAACCGTTTTCGCTCGGCGTATAGGTATTTCCTTCACCCTTTACCGTCACTCCCGAGCCATCATCACCGAGGCGGGTCACCACGTTGCCGTCATCGTCGTGGTACAGCACCTGGCCACGGTCGCCGAAGACAAGGGAACTGTCGCTGCCTACGTCAATGGAGTCGTCGCCGAGGCCGCCGAACACGATAAGGCCTTCCTTGGTCACATTCGCACCAGTAGCAGCCACGGTGTCGTTGCCCTCGCCAGCATTGATCACCAGCTGGTCATCTTCGCCGTCCTGGTAGCTGTGGACATTGATCGTGTCGACACCTTCGCCGCTGTTCATCACGGTAAAGGTCTGGAATCCGTCCTCGCGGTAGATGGACTTGTAGATATCCACCGTGTCCGCGCCCGTACCCAGATTAATTTCTCCATATTCCATATTGCCAAAAGCAATATTCTTCTTTACATCCTCGGACGTGTTTATATGCTTTTGATCTGTATGCTCAAAATGAATCGATTCTGAATCGGACACAAGCAAAGCATCTTCTGCCAAAATCACCTTCGGATTGCTTACAGACGCAGAATCAGTTTTAGAATCAATCAAGGCTTTTGTTGAACTTTGGGCATCGTAAGGATTATCCATATTGTTCACAAAAATTCGGTCAACACTTCGTGTTTCGTCGAAAGAGTCCTCTTCACTAGTAGAAGAATCCCCCTCAATCGTCTTAACATCTTTCTCCGCAGCATCATCAGGATGTTCATTCGAAGGAATAACATACCGCAGCATAGATACAGATTCACCGATTGATTCCGGTTTATACCCGGCGCCATCTTCTAACACTTCTCCCAAAATATTTTCTATAGTTCTTTCACCAATAGGCACCAGCGTTGGATTATCGCTTTCGGCAACATCATCATCGATTGCCCCAACAGTCACAAGAAAATACCCTTTGCAACGATCTTTTGTGAACTCAACATAAATTTCATCAAAAGCCGTATTTCCTGTTGTTGTATTTGTGATCGAGAAAATTTCTGATTCAGCATTTTCTTCAATATACACAATGCGTCGTATTTCTATTTGTTTAGTATACCTTAGATTTTCAGGAGATTGTTTATCACCCTCCCTATAATATGGTGTCAAAACTGTATTAATGGTAACTTTGACAGTTTCAGTGCCTACAAGGTCTTCACCATCTAGGCTAATGGCATAAGTGTCAACAGCGTCGCCTTCTTCAACATCTGTAGAGCCATTCGTTTGCGAAATAACGACTTTTCCACATGTAGAATCAGGATTCTCCTTGGAACCAAGTTCGCTAAAATTAGCCGCACTCAAAGATTCCCAAGCGTATTTTTCATCTGTAACATTTATTTGCTTTCTTTGAGCAACACTCAAGCAACCAGACACCGTTACAGGCAAACCTGTTTTATTAGAACAGATTATAACCTGACTTCCTTCAATTCTATAAAAATAGCCTTCTTCCGAATAGCCTCCATTTCCATCAGCCACTCGATTACTAGAAATAACGTGGTCTTCACCCACAAGGAAATCAACCGAACGATTCTCATCTACAAAAAACACTGCATTTTCGGGAGTGATTTTTCCATCTGTTCCACCAACCCAATAAGCTGCACGATACAACAATGTTGCACCATCGAATTGAGATGTAACGTCAAGATTGTTTTCATCGAATATTTTAATGGTATTGTCTATTTGCTTAAAATAATGGCTATGATTATAAGATTCTTCATAAGTCAAATCATATGATGTTACTTGGTCTGGCAACTGTATTTGCAACTCAGACACACCATAAATATTAGACTTGAGTTCTAAAGAATTGGTCTCTTCGTTATAATCCAAGCATTCCTTTATCCAGCAAAGAACAAAGCCGGGTTTACTAGAATCCCACGCATTCAAAGTCAATTCAGAATTGCCGTCATTAAGGCGATAAGAGAATCCATCTACCGAATCATTTGTATAAGGATTTAATGTAGTCGTTGAGTAATCAGTACCCAAAACTAAATAACCCAAGTCATCAGTTTCATACTTAAGATTAACATAGCTTGTGTTGTCTAACTGCATCGACAAAGCGGTGTAATTGACAAACAATGTTGTCCCTGCGGGAATAGCATTGTTAACCCATCTTACTGTCAAAGCATTTTGCGCCATATGATATTCAAATTCAATATCATCGGGCATCCCTTCATACCAGACATAAAAATCTTCAACTACAGCAGACGAATGTAGGCCTATAGTAAAAGATTTATTATCCGCTTCATCCTGAGAGATAGTTCTTGTTAGAGTTTCTGTAAATGCATTTCTATTTAAATCAATCGAGTTTCCTGATTCATCAAAACGTTCTGTTTTACGATCATCTTCCAGGAATAGAATAACGTTTCGGCATGGATTCACTTTTGTTGTCGGTTCACAAGCAACACCATGCAACAAAGCAATATGATCGTCTCCTTCGCGAATATTATCAGACAAAGCAATCAATCTGACAAACTGAGCACAATTGTAATTTGTTGAATTAAATCTTAGTGTTACCGAACTTGCTAGACCGCCGTCAGCATCAACTAAGAAGACACCACGTTCGGCCTTTGCAAAACTGTCATTAGCCATCTCTGGCGCATAGACTGTAATGGCAATTTCTTCTCCTTGTGCTGGAGCACGAGAGAGTTTAATTCCATAAACAGTCGTTACACCATTCCCCTCCCTGATAACGGCATGGGGTTCAGAAACTAAATTGCCTTGTTCATCTGTAAAGAGAATATCAACAACAGTCCGAGTTTCATCAGCATCAATGTCGTTGTCCCGAATATTTACAGCTATCGAATCTGTTTTTTTCTGACGATATTTGTCCGTATTTGATTCAACCGTATGAGAAATTATCCCACTATGTCCCTTATAGTCAATGTTATCAACCATAATATAAGGCAAATCACTCTGCGAACCGCCATTATAGAAACTATCGTTACCTTCATTCCCGTTTAGATAAACAACAGAGTTTTCAAGAGGGTCTAGTACGTAAAATTCATCATCTCCAGCACCACCATAAGCATTTTGATTTTCTATGCTCACGGCCTGTAGATTTACACCGGAAGACTGTATCGAGCCCTCTGAAATCACAAAGGTATCGTCAGCTTCCGTTCCGGCAACACTCATCGTATCGTTGCCGGCACCGCCAAGAAGTGTAACAGGAGCATTTTGCACTATGCCATCAGGATTACCTTCAGCATCGGCCTTTTGGAATGTTGCAACATTAAATGTGTCGTCACCCGTACCGCCAGAAAGTGATATGGCGGCACTAGTATGCAACATATTGAAGGTATCATCTCCAGAGCCTCCATAAATACTTGTCGAATGTTCAACGCCATTACTTAAATACCCTTGAGTTGTTAGCGTTGTAGCGAATCCATCAAGTTGCTGAATATTATTTTCTTCATTCGGCAAACGACCTGTTTGGAAAAGTTGACCGACATTTATTGTATCATTTCCTGCACCGGCATCAACAGCAATAGCAGTTAGAGTTCCATCTATCGTTATATTGTCTTTTCCAGCACCCGTATTAAGATTCAATTTCTCAACACCACCATTATTGCGAACATTCCAGAAATTGATTCTTTCAATTTGGCTTTTTTCAGCTTTCGGATTATCTGTTGGCGATAGTTCTTCCTCATCTGGCAAAAGTGCAACAAAGCCCAATTTGACATTAGTTGAAGCATTTATTTCATTCGGTTCTGATCGACGAACAAGAACATCATCGGCTTCTAAAGTTCCATTTACGGTTAAAATATCGTTGATATCAACACCCGATTCAATAATATTGGTATATGCCCTATTATAACTTCCCATAAAATTAATTTCATAGAGGTCATCACCACTTTGGCCGTCAACGATATCGGAACCATTGCCAGCAATAATGGAATCATTTCCACCAACAGTTTCTGCCAAGGCGTTGAAATCTATTTTGAAATTGTCTAGGAAAGATTTAACTGTTTCACCAAAGACAAGCTTATTATTTAGGCCTTCTGTCCCAAACCAATTTGCAGAGGCGCTTAAAGCCCCAGCATTATACCCAGCCCAACCGTCATCACCAAACACGATATCATTTCCGGCACCACCCTCAAGGGTATCATTTCCCTGACCACCGTAAAGGATATCTTCACCAGAACCACCCATTATACGGTCATCACCGGCATCACCGTCAATAAAGTCATTATCGGCACCGCCATCTATCACATCGTTACCGCCAGAAAGCACTTCGTTTTCCAGCAAGTCAACATTATTTTTTCCATCATCACCAAAAATTACATCGGAGCCATTCTCACCATAAATGAAATCAGTGCTGTTGGACAGCATCCCTGAGCTAGATTTCAAAGTTGCACCATATTGGGAAAGCGTACTTATGTAATGTTCCTCAGGTGTTCTCAATGCAATTTCATTATTCGGATCAAATAATGGATGCGAACCTTTCTTGAATTCCTTGGAAACGTAGACATACGGCAGAATTCCACCTTCATCGGTCACAATAACCATATTAGAATTGTAAGGAGTATCACCGAATATTAAGTCATCTCCGTCGCCACCATGAATCGTATCGATGCCATTGCCTCCAAATACGATATCATTGCCCTGACCTGCAATAATTTCATCATTTCCAGCAAAACCTTCAATCCAGTCGTTACCGGCACCACCATAAATATGGTCATCACCATCACTTCCGTATATCAGGTCGTCTTCACCTTCGTCGAACAGGTCGTAGCGACTTGCCTCAGGCAAATCCGCTGCGCTTATTTCAATGCGCCCCCGGTCACCGAACAGGTAATTAGTCTCAATTCCGGCATAGATTATATCCGCACCTTCGCCTCCAAAGATGAAATTCTTACCAGCTCCACCTGTCAAGACATTTCCAGAAACAACTCCATCTGCGGGGAGAGTTTCTGCAAGAAGTACATTCTTCTTATTCTTGTCCATTACATAGCGACCGGTTTCACCAAAGATGAAGTTATTTCCATTACCCACAGCTCCGGTTATGCGGTCAATACCTATACCGCCCACAAGCATAGCATTAAAGCCTTCCGCCAATTTCAAACCGGAAGCGTTAATAACATCATCTCCATCCCCACCATAAACAATGACATCAGCTTCAATCTCCAAATCACCCGATGTCATCGTTATATTATCCTTGCCCTGACCGGCATAAACACAGATTCCCTTCAAGGGTTTATCCGGGTCTTTGTCCAAGTCAAAATCATATGCCTCGGAGTTATTCCAAGAAACAGTCCCCTTTCTTGCGCCGGTAAATGTAATCGTCACATCGTCATTACCGTCAGCAAGATTTCTGTGGACACGGTTAGACGCATACTCACCTACATTTACAACAAGGTAATCGCCATTGTCTGAAACAAGGACGGGATTATCGGACTTTCCCGATTTAGACGCTGTATCGAACAATTCGAAGGCTCCGCTGCTCCACAAGGTCCATTTTTTACGACCAAAAAAGTAATCCAGATAGGCATAGGCCTCTGCATCAATAGTCGCCGATGCATCGAATATGTAAATAGGATTCAATTTCCACATGTCAGCAAGTTCACCCATACGGAGTTTGCCATCATTATTCGGGTCATTGAAATCAAGATTTACATCAAAGTTCAATCCTACATTGATACCCGCGCGACCGGCAACGCTTGCCCCGGCCACGACACCAGAATGGAATATCACCTCGGCAGTATCCTTGCCGTTTTCGTTCCAGTCGGCAATGTAGAACCCGTCAAGTAATAGGCCCATGTTCTTGTAGCCGCTATCCTTCCAGCGGCTTAGTCCATGAGTATCGTAACCGAATGTCAAGTCGATACAAACACCAAAATTAAAACCGATATCAGCACATAGAGGGCCAACAATCGGATAACTATTTTTCCAGTCGAAATCAAACTTGAGTGGCGACATATTGTAAGTGACAAGCGTGGCATCGCGCCCGAAAAGAAGCCCCCCAATTTCAGTCAACGGATTTTCGAGTATAGGGAAAGCCCACCCCCTACCGCCATTAACCGATAGCGACGATGTAGACATAGCCCCAGTAGTCGAGTCAAAATCAGGCAAATCAAAGCCGTTCAATGCATTTGCAAATTCTTCCAAGCCACTAATTGAAATTGAATTGCCGCCTAGTGTAAATGTTTCGCGCAACTGCTGAACATAGGCATCAATATTCTTGCTAGCACCAGAAAGAAAATCAAGCGAAGCATTATTTGCATTTTCTCTAACACTACGTTCCGTACCCGTATAGGAATTTTCTTTCCACAGTACAAAGTCAGGCAATTCCACAATAAGGTCTTCATTTGTTCCGTTACCGAACTGTTGCACCAGATTATTCAGTTTAACAATGTCGTCGATAAAGCCGAAATCCATGTCGTTCTTGGAACCGTACATCTTTATCAAGTCCAGCACGGTTATATGCACTTTACCGGCAGGTAACTTATTCAATACAGGAATTTCAGATTGCAAAAACTTGATAAGAGGCTGAATAGGTTCAATGACTTTCCGTATGTTTTCAAGTACGGGAGCAACGGTTTTGTCTATGAAGGTACCGCCCTTGAATTTTACGTTCTTGAACGAGAGTTCATTCAAACCATTCGAAGCAGCCCCCGTCTTGGCAGACCAGTCAATGTAAATATCCACATCCAATTCAGGGAACCTGCTCCCTGCCGAGAGCGCAAGTTCCCATGTCTTTTTAAGTTCAGCGTCGATTTCCGCCTTTACGGATATGCCAGAACCGACATTGTGTACATTGACCAGCTCATCCTTTTGATTATTCAGGTCAACATCAAGTTTTACCTCAAATCCGTCTTTGTCACCAAAAGCCTTACTGTTATCAACACCAGTATTATCCCTCAGACTCATCTTCATGAACCCGAGCGTTCCATCAACCTCAAAGCCATCCTTCGTATTCACGTTCAGCGTAACTTTAAAGTCATTACCGTCGTCGAGCAACAAAAATGCGCCTTTATCCTTCGAAATTCCAAATCCGATATCAAGGCTCCATGTAAGAGAAATCCTAAGTCCACCTTCAGAGCGCAAACCAAGCCCCGGGAAGCCGAGATCAAAATCGGCATCAGGATCTAGATCATAGTTTCCACAAATTCTAATACGCCAGTAGGCCTCATCAGTGTTTTCATAATACTGAATTCCATTATAGAACTTATTGAAAAACATACCGGCCCACTTGTATTGTTCCAATTCCGTATCAGAATCATTGGAACAATCTTCTAATTGCCCGAGTATGTTTGCCCCCTTCAACAAGTTGTAAAGTTTGAAGGCCACCATCTCGGCATTCAAATTCTGCGCCTTGTTCACAAAATTTCTAAACGGTTCTATAAAGGACTCATCCAACTTTGTAAGACTATCCGCGACCCCAACAATCCTGTCCCCAATAAAGGGGATGTTGCGTACAGAATCACGCAAGACTGCCTTATTGACACCACTGATGGCACGACGGAATACTTGTGACAAACCATCGGACACAAGCCGAACCTGTTCAAAAAGGGATGTTACATTGAAATCAATATTCACCTGGGTAGCATCCACCCACAAACCGGTTTTATCGACAGGATTAGATAAAATTCCTACACTCGGAATAAGTTTTGAAATAGAATCCGTTAAATCAACTAAACCTGTTCCGTTTTCACCACAGCCAATTTCAATATAGCCGGCTTTTTGCCCCAGTACACTTAGATTTATTTTTCCTTGGGCATTTATATTCGCATTGTCAACTGACAAACCGAGTACACTCGCATTTTCATTAAGATTCACACCACACGAAAAATTTAGGAAGATGTTACTTCCCTCAACAATTTCTACCAGCGGGGCCTGCAAGTCGCCTATATACAGATGCAGGTCCCCTGCCAGCGGATTTTTTTCGATGATGGCAGTAGCATCAATCAGTTTCTGTGCAGTTCCATTTATTTCGACGGGAATAAAATTCACCTTTACCTTTCCATCGACAGTCGGATCATATTCCAGCACCATACTAATCTGGAAAGCAAAAGAAACATTGAGATTTACATCCAGGGCTCCCCCAATATGAACTTCATTCGAGCCGATGTCATTTAGGACAAACTTTCCATTCTTGACTTCGTACTTCCAGACAAAATCCATCTGGATGCGGTGTTTTTGTTCCTCACCTTCCGCAACCTGCAATACCTTCAGGTTCGAAACAGACATGCCAATTCTGTCCAGCAACTGGGTAGCAAAATCCTGGACAGTGAGTCCATTGACACTTGCTAGCACACGACGGAATTCATCTAGTTTTGCATTGAATCCGCACAAATCTGCCATCGACTTGCCTATAAAGGGAATTTCAGATGTGAGGATGTCCGATTTTTCAAAAAGAGAATTTCCGGCAACAGGATGCCCCTCTGCGTTATAGCCCAATAAATTTTGTGCAAAATCGGCGGCAGCAGCCTTCATCGCACCACCCAGTTCAACCCCGCTCCATACCTTGAGGGTATCCTCGGAAAGTCCAGTTGTGTCCCAGTTCAGGGCTGAGGCTATGGATGCCCCACTAATCAAACCTTGGACAGTGTCGTTGACCACGGTAACATCATTGGCAAGACCAAAGCTTCCCAAATTGAACCCGCTTAAGCCTTCTGAGTTTACGGTGATTGTGTTGGACGTTCCCGTCAAAGTAGTCTTGGTCACATGCCAATTGCCAACACCAAGATATGTCTCAATTGAAGAAGATATATTATTAAAGAGGGTCTTGATAGATTGGACGTATGTTGAGGCAGATGAAGATAATGTCAGATTTATTAAATTTCGTGCACTTTGTAAATTTGAAAGTACAACAATAATATTAGAAACGTTCAACGGATTATTTATAAACTCAAGTAAACCACTTCCATAACTTATTTGGCTCATTCGATTGGAAATTGACTGTATACCATTCAAAAAGACATCTTTACTTCCTTCAAATTCCGCGACAATACTCCCGTATTCTTGATTGACAAAATTCCATACATTTTCAATTCGGTCTTTCAGACTATGAGTGATATTAACAAAGCCATCAATTGACGATAGCAAATCAACATAACTACTTATGTTGGTTGTTGTCAAGGCCGTTCCGTCAAAGACCTTGTCCAAGCAAGTTGTCAGCGTGTTATACGCATTTTCAAAATCGGTAGCAAGCGTCGCTATACTCTGATGTATCGCAAGGACATCCGTATCGGGCAGTTGCGCAAGTCCCTTTGTATCGTCATACTTCAATTCCACCTGATGGCCCATATTCACGCCATTTGCAGAGAAATGCTCTCCAAGCATTCCCACGCGGGCATCGATATCCACATCACCTATGAGTTTATTTTCCAACACAAGGTCAAATTTTTTATACTTGACAGCATCAAGGGCGCTCAAAAGCAAGGCATCTAGTTCAAAACGGGCACCATCGTCCGCCTTGCCTGCCAAGCCAAGAATTGAACCAAGTGTTCCCCCAACCACTTCCACGGAAACAAGATTGTAGCCATCAGCGCCGACAAGGCGTGTTCCATCAAACACTATCTTATTTTCGCAAATTTCACATATTTTTGCAATAATCGCGTTTAAACAAAGGCTAGCCTGTTCTGTTTTGGGCAAACCGTTATACCACGACGCCAAATCAACAAAATATTCTTCAGCTGGGGTAGAGGTATTTTCAATGGTAATTTTCAGGCAAAAGGCTGAACTTATTTTTGAGGTTACTCCAGAAATAAAAAGGTTGTTGTTGCTAAAGAATGTCCCCGATACATCAAACGACATATTATCTTTGCACTCAATCGCAAACAAGCCGTCTTTGAACGAAGCACTAAATATACCGTCATCAATTCCAGCCAATTTCTCATTTATTTGACTAATAACTGTCCCGCGATCGAGATTATCGGAAGCGCCAATTGTTATCGTTTCTACATTGCCGTCAAAAGTGAGGACAATGTCTCCACCCTTAACATCAATAGGTGTATTTTCTACAACTTTCACATAGCATGACGTAAAATCCGTGGAATCTAACTTGACGCTCGCTACATTACATTTATCCCCTTTTACAAGAAAAATTTCGCTGCCAGCATTATAGGCATGAATGTTCACACCGCTTTCTGTAAAAGTAGCCTGGATCGCAGAAACTAACTCTTCGACGTCTGTTGCGTAAAACTTTATTGCATCATTCAAGTCGTTCCATTTCAGTTCAAATTCTTTATTAAAACTAGCGGGCATCGCAAGACTAAAACCGCCAACATACCCCGCCTCTATAGTAACATTTTTATACAAGCAAATTCCAGAGCGTGCGTCTGAATATGCCGGTGTCCCAACAAATTTCAAATCAAAATTATTGTCAACAGAAACAGATTGTCTTCCATAGAAATCAAGAATGTTTTCTTCGGCTACGACATCTTTCAAAAAAGTTGTCCCATCCGCCCTCATCTGTGCAGTTAAGTCAATGGATAAAGTAAACTCCAGAATTGCACTAGTCCGCAAAGCGAGAGACTCATTTCTTGTTACTGTAAACCCAAGCCTACTTAACTCATCAACAGCGATGGATACATTTTGCGAATTTTCCTCTGGTACACTCAATTTGAACGAAAGCAAGAGTTCATCGCCGTTCAATTCTACCGGAGTCGCCACATCATTTTTCATTATTTCGTGCAATTCTTGCAACGACTTAGGAGGCTTGTTTAAAAGATTATTCAAAAGCGACGGCAGTTTTGCGTACTCCGTTGCATTTTGGCTAAGAACCCCAGCAAAGGAATCATACAGTAACGGCACAGGATTGTCAGGCGTAACGGTTGAATTTCGATTCAGCCACGCCGAAAGGTCCGAAAGTTTCTGCAGAATGAGTCCCATGGTAGCATGCTCGATACTCTCGACATCGGCGGCCCCAACCCAGGACCATACGTGAGTATTTTCATCACAAACCAGTTTCACACCTGTCGAACTTACTAGCCCGGAAATACGGGACGACTCAACCACATCGAAGTCTAAGTCTGCCTTGAAAATTTCATTTACCCCAGCAGCAGAAAGTCCCAATCCAACAGAGTAATCCGGAACACTTTCGTCAGCATCTGCCACCGACTTATATTCGAGAACGTTCCCATTTGCCTGAAGAAAATCTTCAAGTTCGGCCTTTCTTTCAGAATCTGATTCCTCATCTACATCTTGCTGCGTATATTGTCTAAAATGAGCGGCAACAGAAACAGTCTGATTAATGTATTCTGGATTAGATGCTCCATCAAGTTTTACGGAGAACGAGGCATTTCGGTCAACATTGTCATCGCCGTCTACATTTACACCCTGCAAGTTTGTTGCCACATTTGCAAATCCTGTCACATTCGCAGCAATGTCTGGGTTCGTAGCCGTCTCATGTTTTACGATACTGACTACAAGGCTATCAGATTCTGCATCAACACCAAAAACAAAGCCTGAAGTGCTTGCCAAAGCATTCAAATACACGGCCATTTCAGTTGCACTAAATTTATGCTGATTTACAGCAGAATCAAGGCTATTTATTAGACTCTGCTTTTCCTCGGCACTTGTATTCGGGTCATTTATACCATTAAAAGGAGCCGTATTCAGCAAGCTTTGTCTATAGCTACTTTTAGCAATTTGGGAAGCGGAACCCATAATCTGCTTCAAATTTGCAACTTCACTAGAATTTAAAGATAAAAGACTTATTGCCTGATTATCATCGATCAAGTCTTTGGCTTTAGCAATCCTAACATCATTGTTAGAATCTTTAACAAACAGGGTGCGGATGTTCGTATTTGCCCATTTTTGATAGTCCGAACTCGAAACAAATATACTTGCGGCATTTACATTCAACTGGAGCGCTTCCTGATTCCAGTCATCTGCCGTAGCATCCATCATAAGTCTCGGTTCAAGTTGCTCAATCCTGCAATCAAAACGATTGTTTTTCTTGAACATTTTGTTCTTTTTAGAATTAGACATAGGAACCCCTTAGGAAATCTGTTTGTTGAAATTTTACTTATAATAACACTTCTATTAGTAATCTCTTACACAACGAACATAAAAATAATTACCATTCTTTACAGCAGTACTGCTATGCTTGGCATAGTTCTCACTTAAGTCTTCCACAAAAATCCACGATGGATCTCTTTCGACTGGATAATGAAAGGTTGCTAAACCCCAATTTTCTTTGTAGGTTTTCATCTGGAAAAGCACAGACATTCCTGTTGAATTTACATATCGTTTGTTCAACTTCCAATTCACCTTTGATGCTAAATCTTCCCCTGCAGATGAAGTGAAGTTTTTCCATTCATAGGCGTTCATTATATGCCACTTGTCAGGGCAAATACCTTGGTGTATCCGCGTATCGCCGCCCACGGTATCTTTCCAAAGCACAGAATCATACTTGGCGGGGAGTGCCATAGCCTCGCTCCATGTGTACCTGCCGCCCCAGCCATTGTTGCAGAACCATTCGTCATTCAAGTCGCAATACTTTTCCACCTTGGCATCATCGTGTATTTTTATACTGGTGTCAATCATCTCACCGTAGTTCAGGTTCTGGGCAAACACCTCAATTAAAACATCGTCAACAAGTCTTCCGTCACTACCGCGCAAATGGAGAATTGTCGTCTTATACACCTGATGATCTCTCGGATCTTCAAATTCACTATAAACAGGTTCATATTCTGTAGCGAACAAACTATCCATCACTGGGTATTCTTTGGGTTTCTCCGCACATACAGTCGAGTCAATAGTCCACATCCAATCCACACAACTAAAAAAAACTGTACACAACCTATCAATAGTTGTTGTAGTTGCACCATTTTCACATTCATGATAAATATATGAACTACTACTTGATAACGAATCGTCTCTCTTGGATGATGAACTAGCATCGTTTTTCCTACTAGACGAAGACAAGCTATTTGATTTGGCATCACTCGACGTCCCAACATCCTTTTCATCAGAGGATTCAATCTTTTTAGAAGAACTACTTGATTCATCTTCACAATCTTTACAGATTGAAGATGAAGAATCAACCGCCGCATTCTCATCCGGTCCATTGCTAGAAGCCGACGAAGAATCATCACATCCCCAAAGGCCGATTCCGCCAAACACGGCTAAGAAAAGTAGAGTCTTGAACTTGTTCATAATTTGTACTCCTATTATTAAACTTTTGTGTTGCCACTGCCACGCAGATTGTCCGGGTCTATGGAGAGCAGGGCTTGAATATCCGCAGCGCTCAGCGGCGCGGACTGTTGTATTTCAAAATTTTTCTGTGGGTTTATTATCAAGTCCTTGTTTACGGACTTGACTATTTCGCCGGAATCTTCTGCCACATACAGCCCCGTCTCGGGATTACGGACAAATTCCGTATTGGCAAGCTGCTTGATGCTCGCCCTGGTCAAGAAGTCGGCGTCGTTTGGGGTCACATTGACGGACTGTTCCATCTCGCCAATCACCGCCGGGGCCTCGATAACGGCTTCGGGCTGTTCAATGCCGTCCGGCGTCAAGATAACGCCGGGTGCGCCATTCATCATCTGCCGCTGTTCCAGCGACTCGATTATAAAGGGATTGTCCTTGAACTCTTTCATTCTTGCAAAAACTTTTATGTTCCCTCAAATAGTGAAACATTATTACTATCAGCCCAGTTTTTTAAATCAGTATAAAGGGTAGACTGCTTAAAAGCATCCATATCGTAGCATTGAGGCAGAAATTCCTTCAAATGCGGAATAGTCGCTAAGCAATCTAATAAAGCAAGAAAATCATGCCCATTACAAACCAACGCGAAATCTTTTAAATCACAAACATCTTTAAGATTATCAAAATCGTTCCTATCTTGCTCCGTTCTTCCTTCAAAAAAGGAACTATCTAGCTCTACTAAAGCGCCCTGTTTAAGAACATGGGCTTTATCGTCTCTAAAACGACCTATTTTTAATTTCTTGTTGAATGAATAACCAAACTCTTTAATGTCATTAAAGATTCGATAACATCCTATAGCTCTAGCAAGCGGCTTGACGTTTTCAATTTTCTGTTCAATACCAGAATCCTTTTGTTTAAGTAACAAAACAACACCATTGGTCTTGAGCATTTGCATTTCAATATCACGCTGATCTGTCAAGAATACATTCTTTTTTAACGTATAAGCAGGCAAGAAGTCGATAGAATCTCTGTCTCTAATTCCTATAATTTTTTCATAATTTTCGTTTAATATTGTATCTACGATTTTTTCAACATTCTTACAACTCTTTCTTTTGTTTATCGATGATGACCGGACATTTAAGCGGTCCGTTGAAAAGAATTTACTATAAACCAAAACATCAGGCTCATCTTCAACAATAACCCACATCGCTTGCATATGCGAATTGATACTTTGGTGAATCGCACCTAAGGTGTCTCTAGGACGATTTTCTTCCGTCACTTCTTGCAATGGAGCTTGAATCATTCTGCCTTCCTCAGTTGACTCTTTTCAAACAAGTCCTGCGACATATCCCATCTTTGTTCAAAAATGTTGGAATTATGGGTGCAGATAATGAATTGCAAATCACTCCATTTACAAAGTTCCTTGATGACTTTGGGAAACTCAAGAATCCAAGACATATGCATGGAATTTTCAGGTTCATCGACAAGAACTAAAGTATGTTCGCTAGATTCAAACAGCATTTTATAAACAAGCATCAAATACTGCCGTTCGCCAGACGACAAATCATCTAAATCGACAATCGTATTGTATTTGTCCGTCAGCTTAAACCGGAAACCATCTTTCTCGGATATTGAGATTTTCTTGCTGATAAACTCATATCGATTTATGAGTTCCATAAACTTTTCAAGTTTATCAACTTCGTGCTTAATAGAAAACTCATCGTTCAAGAGTTTTTCAACAATTGGACCATATTTTTTGACATCCGTCAAGAATTCAGAATTTAAGTTGATTCCGAGCATTTTGTCAACTAGAGAAAAATTCAAACCTTCGATGGGTTCATTTACCGGGAATTCATTTTTGAGTTTGCTCTTTAGAAAATTCTCTATTTTATCAGAAAGAATCGACAGATACTTAATGAAAGAATCATTACAAGTTTTTACAGGAGTTTTTCGGTTCCTTTTAGGAAGATTTTTTTCAATGATTCGCGTTTCCGGAATGTACAAGATTTTCTTTTGCGAGAGTATCATCTCGACAGAGTGGTCCCCGCTCTTTTTCGGTGTGTAGAACTTACCATCACGCCCCTTTACAGAAATCTGCAATGGCTTTTGTCCTTCAAACAAAATGTCTAAACGAACATCAAGGTCATCTTGTTCATCTGAATCATCATTTTGTATAATCTGCCACTCTTCTTTTGTTACGCTTAAGGTTTTACCGTCCATTACACATTCAAAAGAATCAAACGGCAAAGCCGCCATAGTTTTCCAATCGGCACCATACAGAGCGACCAACAGTTTCAAAATTGTCGTTTTACCAAATCCATTCGGTCCCGTAATATACTTTACAGCAGGTCCGTTTTCATTAGTAAAGTCTAATTCATAACTGAACTGATGCAACAAGCCTTTTACTGTCATTTTTTCAAGCATTGGGCGCTCCATACATAGAGTTCAAGAGTTCCATTTTATTCTTATTCACGACAAGAATTCGTTCAAGCTCAACATTTTTATTTCCACGAGCGGTCACTGCAGACTTATAAGAAGGATAGTCATCGCCCTTGCTTCGATTATTTTTGCAATGAAGAGGTCTTTTGTTTACATCATCGTCGCCACCACCTAAAGCTTGCGGATAAATATGGTCAACTTCCCAGCCAAAATCGGCATCTGCATCGCCATATTTATCACGGGCAATCCATGCGCCGCAGGCATCCTTCCTGAACTTGGAAGGGTCATAGTCAGGCACAATTCGGCCTTTTTGCCAAATAGCATCAATTTCTTCTTCAGTCATAACCAAAACCTGTCGTCTAGCATAAAACCTTATCAATAAATTCTGTATTATTCAAATTAAAGTCAGCATCATATTCGTCTTCAACAACACGAGCAGCTTCGTCATCTAGAGATTCGGCAAAGTCCTTAAATCGCGCTAGAGCAGAATGAATTTTTCTTACATGCCTATTTTCTTCATTGACGCGAAAATCGCCGTCAAATGGTTCCCTTAAATAACCAGCATCCTTCGCCTTAACATATTCCCTATAAACCTCATCATCACAATCTCTAACAGTCAAGCCGAAATAATCATAAATAATGAACTTGCGAACATAACTATTCATTTCTTTTCCCTTCAAATACACCTCATGTGCGGCATCCTTAAAGGTCTGCAAAGAGTCGCTATTGCTTTCAAGTTCAAGATTCCTGACATCTTCGGCATCTTTTAATTCTTTTAAGCGAGCAATCTCTTTTTCTTTAAGTTCTATAGTCGCATTTAATTCTGCGTTTGTCGTCCTTAAAGAATCACGCGCATTCACCAAAGCATTGTATTGTTCTTCAGTACAAATAAAAGGATTTGGAACTTTTATTTTTAGCGTTGGAAATTCTTTAATAAAATGATCTATCTGATCTGATAGATAAGGCAAATCGGATCTGGACCGACATGTTTTTATGATTGACTGTACTGTAGAAAGTAAATCCGCTTTATCATTTATTTTATACAAATGCGTTCCATTTAGAACGCCACCAAAAGCCTTGTAGTCCAACTCAGAATCTAATAGAGGTACAAAAAGTTTACTTTCTCTAGAAATCCATGTCGCACCCAATTCTGCACAACAAAATTCCGACTGCTTATAATTTTTAGAAAGATAAGCAACAACGACAGAAGCTTCTTGTAGAGATTTTCTGATTGTTTCATTAAAAAAATCACCCCCAGAGCATCCCATTCCAGAAATACTCGTACAAAAGAAATCTTGTTGTTTCAAGTTACACGCCAACTGAAGCATTCTCTGCAAAGCCTCAATTACAGGTTTATCTGAGCAAGAATGACTTATAAAGATTTTTACAGGCATAAAATCCTCTTACCTAAAGAAAAACTATGCTCCTCCCCCTCCCCCAAAGAGGTTGGACCTTGGGGGGCGGTTGGAGCGGGCGTTACTTGGCCGACTTGCCGGTCGCCTTGGCGGCCGCGGGAGCGGCAGGGGCTGCCGCCGGGGCGGTGTTCACGCCGATGTCGAGCGGGCCGTACTTCTTTTCGTAGGCGCGCACGGTGGCGCTG
>NZ_FRBF01000036.1 GCF_900142545.1 Fibrobacter sp. UWT2
GTCATATTTTAGAAAACCTTGCAATATTTTCACAGGGTAGAAATCAGTTTTTCCCAATAGTTATGCGGGCTGGGCGGGATTTTAAGGGACGACTAAATAAAATGTTATATTCAAGAATGATATGAAACACTTTAAATTTGCTTATTTAGCGGTATCCTTTTGGGTAGGTGTTCTTCTTTTCCCGGGAACTCTACTGGCACAACAGGTCAAGGATGTCCGTTTGACCTATCTGTGGGATGTGACCCTTTCTATGAAAGGGTACAATGGTTCGCCGGATATTTATGAAAAAGTGGTCAACGCCATGTCCAAGGACATTGACGCTGTTACCAATGAACGCACCGAAATTGTCGTGGTTCCTTTCCAGGATACTGAAAAACTGGACGAATGGCGCTATCCGGCAACGCCTGAGGGCAAGTCCGCTCTTATAAAGAGGATCAAGGATTATAAAAACGACAAGGTGACGAATACAAATATATCGGCACCTATCTTGCATTCCATCGACAAGATTTTTTCTACTGATCGCATTGACATCATGAAGCTGATGACCGATGGCGATGATAATGTTGACAAGAAAAAACTGGAAAGGGTCCTGGATTCCTGGTGCAAAATGGCAAAGGAAAAGGATGTCTTCGGTTACTACATCATGCTGACCGATGCCGCTCGAAAGGGTGAAGTCCTGATCCAGGAAAAGGAAATTTGTCGTTTTGAAACCATCCATGGAATTGATATCGATGCAATTGTTTCGTTGAAGCCCCAGAAAAGCGTGGCCCACAATTTGCGCGATGGTTTTGGAAACGATGTCGTTGTCAAGTTCTCTCCGAACGATGGTGCAGGACGTATTCCCGAAGGTTTCAAAGTTTTGGTGCGCAGCGAGGATAATCCTTATTTGGACGTCAATGCTGTTGTGGATCTTGATGCCGATTATACGGTGCGATTCAAGCCTGAATTCAAGATGTCCCAAGATGAACTGAAGGATTCTTTGCCGGTTGACAGAAACGAATCCATTTCCTTGAAGTTTATCCCTGCGGTAGGAATGGATAAATCTCCCTATTCTTTGATTCGCATTCTAGATGTTCCGGTCAATATGATTCTGGTCAATAAACCCGAAAAAACGATGAGGTTCTATGTTCGCTAGTTTTATACGTTTTGCCGCAGTCGTTCTTCTGACACTGAATTTTGTTGGCTGCACTGTAGAAAGTAAGGACATCATTGCCTGGGGATCTACCGAGGAATACGATGATTTCCTATGGAAAAAATTCGTTCCGGACACGTTGACCCATACGATGTTCTTTGATTTTAATAATGATGCTCAGAAATATGGCTCTGCCGTAAGTTTGGGAATCTTCAAAATCAATGACAACGGTAAATTTGTTCCGGTTGAAGCTTCGGAACTAGAAGTATTTGTAAACGGTTCCAAGCAGGATCTGATTCAAGTTGCTACAAACACGGATTCCCTGAATGTGGGATTTGTGCTTGGGCCGAAGGCTGCCGCCAAGGTTCACCATTGGTATTTCCGTGCGGTGAATATGGGCGGTATGGATCGTATTAACGATATCGAAGCAGCGGATCTCAAGAGCGATGATTCGGTCTTGGGTGAAATTGTCGTGGTAAAGAAGCACATATGGAATCCGGTGGCATTGATCCTTTTTTGGATGCTGATCATTTTGATCGCGCTACTGCTTCTTTGGTTCGTTATGGGCAGAGACCAGCTTTATCCCAAGTTTAGAGGAGGCTCTATCGTTATCGAATACGGGAATTTCTACAAGCTCGTCAAAATTGGCGGCTGCAAGAAAATGGTTTGCACCAGATCTTCCAAGGAAGAGTCTGCCTTGGAGCAGCTCTTTACGGGCAGGGTTGTTTATGTAAAGGATTCTCAGGGTCCATGGGTATCGGATGTGGTATTTGAACCGGCGTCCAGGAGACGTATCCGTATGCGTTATAAAACCTCTGATTTCGAGGCGGATTCCAATTCGCTGGAAAAGGGTGAAATCTATACGCTTACATCGATTTCCGATGGCACAAAAATCAAACTGACGATTCAATAAAGTTTAAAAATCAAACGAGGATTGCAATATGGCAAAGACAAAAATCAAACGCTGTCTCTTCATTGGCTTGGGTGGTACGGGTATGACTGCCTTGCTGCACACCAAGAAACGTTTCCTTGAAACGTATGGCGAAATTCCGCCTATGATCCGTTTCTTGGGTGTCGATACGGATGGTGGCGCTTACAAGAAATCCTTGAAAACGATTAGCGGTCAGACAGTCGAATTGACCAACGACGAAAAATTGCCGATTCAGGTTGAAGGCCCGATGGCGATTTATGAACGCAACAAAGACAAGTTTACTTGGCTGCCGGTAAGAAATACCCGCTCGCTAAAGTCCATTACTGCTGGCGCAGGCCAGATCCGTACGAACGGACGTTTTGCTTTGACCGTCAACAGGGATTATGCCAAGAATCGTTTGGCCGAAGCTATTGCCAATTTGACGAGTGCCACGATACATGATAATCCGAAATACGAATCCATGGATGACACTCCGTATATCGAAGTCCATATGGTATTCTCGATTTGCGGTGGCACGGGCTGCGGCACATTTATCAACATGGCAGGCCTCGTCAAGGAAGTGCAGGCGGACTGCAAGCTGACGGGATACGCAGTGCTTCCGGATGTGTTCAAGCTGATGTCCCAGTCCGGTATGGCTCAAGTTGGTCCGAACGCTTATGGCGCCTTGATGGATTTGGATTACCTGATGAGCCTGGATGCCTCCAACTCTGTAACGCTCCAGTATCTGAAGGAACCGTATCAGATTAACGGGTATCCGTTCAATGCCGTGTTCCTGATCGACAACAAGACGCGCAATAGCGATACCTATAAGACTGTCGATTCCATGTCCGAAATGATTAGCCTCGGCCTGGTGACCTCTGCAGGTGCATTAGGCAATGCTTCGGCAAGTGTTAGCGACAATTTGGAAAAGCGTATCGGCGCCGGCACCTACAATATCAAGGATAAGGTTGCCTGGGTATCGGGCATGGGCGCCTGTGAAGTTATTTACCGTGGCGGAAGGCTCGGCGATGTGTACTCTGCAAAGGCCGCACTGAAGATCATTGATGGCTTGATGAATACGGATGTCGATGCAAATATGATTGCCAACGGTTGGATTGATTCTCCTGAAGTAAACATCAGAGAGAATGAAGGCAACGATCACTTGATCGATTCGATTATGCCGAAGACTCCGAAGGTCAATTATGAAATCGAGAGCGTAAAGAATGTCGATAACGAGATTTCCTCTTATAGGGCCCGAGTCAAGGAAACGGAGGAATCGCTGCAAAAGGTTCGCAAGAGCATTTCGGAACGCCTCCAGACGAATCTCGACAAACTGGTTAAGGAAACGCTTGACAAGGCAGGTGGCATTGGCTTGACCGGGAAGGTGCTGGATTCCATTATCGCTCAGGTAAATCTGTTTGTTGGTGAAATGGAATCCGAAAAGAAGGAACTTAAAGACAATATCGCTCGCCTGGAACAGACGATGAAAACGGATGTTGGCGACTTGATTGAGCTTAGTCATAAGTTCTTTAAGAAAGGCATGGATGACTTGAAGGACGCTGTTGTCGGAGACGTAAACCAGCTTGTCCGTCAGGAACGTGAAATTCAGCGTCGCTCCATTGCGATTTCGATTTTTGCAGAACTGCTTTCCATGCTGGAAAAAGCAAAGAATACAGTAACGAATATCAAGAATGCGGCCGATAAGGCGTACGGCATTTTGAACGAACGCTTAATCGCCTTGCAGAATCAGGCCGGTAGCGCAGAAGCGCAGTCCAGATTGTTCCAGATCGACTTGACGGACAAAACCGTTGGCAGTATCGCGCTTAAGCCTGAAGAAGTCCAGGTCAGTGAATTCTTGAAGGCTTTGAGTGGCGATGGCAAGATTTATTCTGTGTTTGGCCAGAGCGCAGAATCCGTGGTGAAGGTCTTGCTGGGCTATACGGATACGCTTGCGACGGTAAAGGAATTCAAGGACAAGTCTATTGACGCGGTGTTGGATGCCCTTTCTGAAGACGAATTCAAGAACCTGCTTGACTTGATCAAGGACAAGTCTCAGATTCTGGCTCGTTACGATAGGCAGGGTTATAGTTCCGACGACAATCCGCAAGATGCCTATTACATCGGTGTTCCCGAAAAGGGCAAGTGCAGATTGGAAAAAGATGATGCGTTCAAGAAGACCATCACCGAAAATCCGGATGTCACCTTTACGAGCATTGGCATGCGCGACCGTATTATCGCCTATCGCGTGACGGGTGTATACCCTGCATATACGCAGGCGTCCATCATGCGCTACGAAGAAGAATACAAGAAGAATCAGGAAAACGAATCTCGTCCCAGCTCTCATTTTGACGATGACATGTTGTTGAAGATGAAGCGTGAAAATTGGAGTCTGATGCCTAAGGAAGCAGACGAAGATGATATCATGGAAGCTTGGGTCAAGGGCTTTATTTTCGGCTTGATTCGACACGTGGGCGAATTCTACGAATACAAGAGCGAAAAGAAAGGCGATCCGCTGGATGAATATTGGGTCAGCATGGATACCAAGTACCGCGACGAAGCTTACGATTACTTCAAGCGTGAACGCCCGATTGACGAATTCAACAAGTTCTTTGAAAATGAATATAGCGTCAAGGGCGCCGAAAATATGGCACAATTCATTGCCGAAGCAAAGACCAAGTATTATGACAGGGAAACTGGCAAGGGCTTGAGTGGTGTCAATATCAAGGCTTCTGACCTTAAGATGAAAGAACATAAGAAGATTGGCGAATTGGTCAGCAAGGAACTGAAACTGATCAATAATCTGTAATTGAGGTTGAAATATGCGTCACACGCTTTTTGTTGTGCTTGGAGAAAACACTGAGCCTTTGGTTCTGGGTATCCGAGAATATGTAGATAATGCAAAGATGGGTGTCGGCGCATATTTTCGCATTTTGCAATATACCGAAAGCGATTCTCAGATAGGCCTTTTCAAGGAATGTCGGGGAACCGCAATAGATGACTTGAACGAAATCGATAAAGACGGACGTACGGCGTTGTTATGCGATTTCTTTGAGAAATGTCACAGGTTGCAGGTGACTGCAGACAATCCGGGAGATTCCCCTGTCAAGGCCCTGCATATCTGTTTTATCTTGCCGACTCATGAATCCAGGAGCTTGGGGCAACTCAAGGAATTCCTGGATGCCATCGCCTATGTAAGCGCCAATGTCCATATTAAGTTCCATGTAGACTTGTTCCTGTTTGCATCGGATATGGCGTTCCTGTTTGAAAGCAGCGCCGAAGACGTCTTGGCGAAAAAGAAGGTCGAATTTAGAAAGACCTCCGGAAAGGTGATTCGCGAGATAGTGGGTCTCAAGAAAAAGAATGACGATCTCTCTATCATCTTGATGCAGAATAGCAACGCCAAGGGCGCTTCCCTGAATTTGACACACCGTTCGTTGTCGAAAATCATGGGTGAATACGCCTTGTTGGCGATTTGCAACTACGACACTCTTTTTACGTCCATCATGGTGCCCGAGGACCGACCCATCTATGCGTTGGGTCTCGCGGTTTTGGAATTCCGCGAAGATAAAGCTGCCAAGGAAATTTTGCGCCAAGCCTGCCTGGAAATTTTGGACAGGGAAAATGTGGCGCAGAAAGAGGTCGATGTCAACAAAATAGTCACAAATGTCGTCAAGAAGGTTTTGCCGCCTCATTTGCGGATGTTCTCGCAGATATTTGAAAAGCTAGTTGTTCCCCTTCTCGAAAAGAAGATGAATCAGGAACAAATCATGGCTGCCGTGACTCCGGAAATAAACGAAAAACTCAACAGCCTTAAGACAAAATGTCTTTCTTTCTTTGACGACAACACCTACAGCTTGCCGGAAAAAGAGGCCGCCCTTTCAAAGCTGTTAGGGAATGACGACCCGATATTTGTGGGGAATGTATTTGACCGTCATCCTCCTGTTTTTGAAGACTGTTTTGATGACGCGGTTGAATTCTATATGAATGCCGATTCAAAACTATCGAAGGATGAAGATTTTGCGGAATACGCCGTGTTACCTACCGCAGAGGGTGTGGATGTAACGTCTTTTGGCGACTTGCGCGAAATGATTAAGGATAGTGAAGAAACGATTCGGCAGGAATCGTCGCATATTCGCAAAAAGACAAGGGAACTTGACGAAACGAATTCGCTTCTCGCTAAGGGCAGTGATGGTGAGGTAGATGACGGTTCTTATGAAGTGAATCTGGATCGTGATAGCGGAATGACCCGTTCCGAATTGATCTCGCAAGATATCGAAGAAAAGAAGCAGAATATTGAAGCCTTTAGGGAATTGCGCAAATCCGCAGATTCCTTGAGAGAGCGCATCATCCAGGCGTTAGGGGATGGCCGCGCCCGTGACAAGATCTGCTTGGGAATGCAGAAGAAACTGAAGAAAGACAAAGAGTGCTTTGAAGCGGAAAAGGCTGAAAAAGAAAAGGAACGCCGAGAAGTCCTTGACGAAATCGAGAGGAAGAGACGCTTTGTCATCAAGCGGTTTGTCCTGTCTTGGCTTATTTACATTATGGCGATGGCAATTGCTTGTGTGGTGAATGGATCGGCGGATCCCTTGACGAGCAAGTTCGCTATCGTGACTTATGTCATGGCAGGCATTTCCGTGTTGAGTTTCTCGTTTATCCTTCATAAAATCAAGAGGGAATGGGAAACTACCGATGAGGATTATCGAAGCGCTATTAACCGTTTGGCCAAAAAGATCGACTCGATTTCTAGAGAAAAAGAAGTGGTGAAATTGAAGGGGCATATTGCGGGTATATTCATTGACCAGCGAAATATGCTTTCCACGGAATTGGAAAAGAAATGCTTCGATATCAGGGATATGGTCAATCGACTTAAGAATTGGCGGTCCACATTGTTGTCGCAGGTGATGAGCGACGGCGGCGTTGGACAGTTTATTTCCCTGGTGCTTAAATCGGGCTTGGAATGCTTCTTTAACAAGCAGAAGGACTTTGTTACGGGTGGACTTTTCCTGCACAAAATTCTTCGTGACGGCGTATTTGCAGAAGATTCCGGATTTGCGAAATTGCTGGATGTTTTAAGGTTGGATTTGTCCAAAAAACTGAAAAGCCGGTTTGACGAATTTAGTGTTTTCCAGTTCCTTGAAAAAGGCAAGGATTACGATTATTTAAGCCACCGCGACGTGGATGTTAAACGGGAATTATGTCGTATGGATGAACTTTCGGAAGTGTTCCTGATAAAGCGGGATCTTGCTAATTCAGATGCCTTGGATTATGCAAAGAAGATTCTCTTTATAAGCAAACCGCAAGACGAAAATGGCGAATATTGCAGAGAGTGCTTCCTGGAAAAACCGAATGTTGAAAATTATCAGTTCCCGCACAAGGCGACCTTGGTACGCTTTGAAGCCTTGTCTGAGAATGAAATTGCCATGATGGGAGATGAGAATGTCTAACGAAGCAAAGGGAAATAAAGAACAGAAACAGGTTGATTCTACGAACTCCTTGCAGTTGCAGATTGCCAAATATTATGGCAATGATGGAATTCTGTCTTCAAAAGAGAAACAGGAATTGGAAGATTTGTACAAATCGCAAGGGGTTTCTGAAGAGCGATTTAAAAATCTTATTGCAATTGCAAAAGATGAAATAAAGAATTTCAAAAAGTTTGACGTTGTCAGTTACCTTTTAGATAGGGAAGATAAGCTTAAGCTGTATTCTGATGCAGAAAGGCTTTCTATTCGAATTTCCCGTGTGGAACGTTGGATATCGGAATTAAGGGACATTATCAATCCGAAGGAAGACGAAAAAGTAAATAAACGTGAAATCCTGATTGAAAAAATGAAAAAAATCATGAAATGGTTTGATCAGGAATTGTATGTTGAAACGAATGTAGATGTTGATAATACAAATGTCTCTTCTGAAGGTGCTGAAAAAGGCGATTTGGAGGAGTTGCAGGATGATATTGTCGCTGATGAAATCAATGATTTCATGAATGATGAGAAAAATCTCACCTGGAGATCGTGTTATAAACAGTTGCTGTTTAAAAAGATTAAAAATATTGATGATGCTGAAGATGAATTTGACGATGCAATAAAAAAAGATATAGACGATTTGCTTGTCATCATAGAAAATAAACGCTCCGATATTTTAAAAGAATTAAATGAAAGTCGCGAAGAATCAAAGAAATATAAAGATTTGAAAGAAATTCAATATGAAGATGTTGAAAAAATTTTGACTTTTGATGAAAAGCAAAAAAAAGTTTGGTTTGGACGTTTAAATAAAAATAATGATAAGTGCCTAAAAGAAATTTTTGAGGAGAAAGTAAAGGATCGTACCAAAGCGGAAGGGTTGGATAACTCAGAGAAACTGGATAAGATCAAAATAAGAATTCGTCAGTATTCGGACATCAAGAAACTTTTTGAAAAGAACGGGTATAAGGAATCAAAGACGGAAGTCGATTTCCAAAAACATCCGATAGCGCTTTTCTTCTATATCCTAATAGCAATGGTTTGTTTTTATGGTATCGATGCAGTCTTTTTCAAAAATCTGGATATGATTCACAGATTTGTTGCCAGCCAAAGGAATCTTACGGATGCTCGAGATGGAAAAAAATATGCTACCGTTGAAATAAATGGCATCCGGTGGATGGCTAGCAATCTGAATCATGTTTTGGATAGTAATACAAAGGAATCGGGCTTGCCCAAGGATGGCGGATGCTTTTATAGTTGGGAGGAAGCCGTTAATGCCTGTCCTAATGGATGGAGATTGCCTACTCGTGCCGAATGGCAGGGCCTGATAGATTATTTTGGTGGTGATTCTGCCGCTGCGATTAATTTGAGATCTCGTGCTTTATGGGATGACGACGAAAAGGGTGTGGACTCTATAGGTTTTTCTGCATTGCCGGCTGGGTATTACAATGTCGGTAATAGCGCTAGAAGAGAAGAAAAAACAAATGCCAGTTGGTGGGCTTTTACTATGAAGAATGCTCAGCAGGCTTATGTTGCAAGTATCATAGCTTCCAATGCGGCATCCAATATGGCTAATAATGGAATGAAGATTAGCGAAAAGGACAAAGGACTTGATAAACACTCTATCCGTTGCGTGAAAATCGATGGAGATAAAGTTCCTTATGTGTCTTACCCTAATAAAGCGGATGGAAACAATATTGTAAAGAAAATAAGGGGAACTGTTGGTGAATTAAAAGATGGATCGGATTTGCCGATAATTCATTTTTCTAATGGAAAAACGGAACCCTTATATGGCGCATTTGATAGAATCGTGTTAGTTGAAGATTCGTTGCCTTCGATAGAATTGAGCTTAGAGGCGGCGGAGAAGGCGAAGAAGGAAAAACGTGTCATTTTCCCGAAAAATGCGAATGTTGAATTGACTCGTTTTTACGAAGCGATTTATACGAGGAGTGATAGCGTGTGGAAAGATAGCAGCTTATGGAGAGAAGATAGCGTTAAGGTATCCGGGGAGTATACCATCGTTGATTTGAATATGGTGCAAGATTCCCTCTGCAGAATCGGATATAACGTTTTGGATGGAGAAGACTCTATAACGGTAAATGTGGATTGGCATAGTCCTTGTGGAGCGCTGAAGAAAGGAAATAAATTCTTGATGGATTTCTACTATAACATTTTTGAGCACCGTCCGTGCAAGCAAGGTTGCTCCGAAAAAAGTTCTTTGGTGTATCGTTTCATTAAGGTAGACGTCCATGCTGAATAAGAATAAAAAGGCATTGTCTGATAAAGAGTGGAAAGATCATCTAGGTAATCTTTCGTATAAGTCGTGCGCTCTTTTTTTAGTCCTGATTGTATTTTTGTTTGTCCTCTGGTTGAGACAGACTGCTCCGTTACATGATGGAAGTCAGAATTTTGTGACGTGGCTGGTTGCTGTTTGGAAAGATTCGCTTCCGTTTCCTTCGTTTGATATAGCTCAAATTGTCGTATACTTTTTCCCGATTTCATTCCTTTTCATTATTGCGATTATCCATAAAATAGCTCATTTTTCCATTGCACTTATAATAAATATTTGGAAGATAATGAGTTCTTTTTGGAGCGAACCAGATAAAAGGCATAAATTTAGTTGTTGGTTTGTTAGAAGAAATAGAAGAATAAGAAGTTTCTTTATTGGCGTTGCATTTTTGTCGTGGATGGGGTACGCGTTTTGCGAAATGATTCTAAGTAGGGATGATGTTGCTCATTGGTTTCTTAAAAGCGGCTTTGTCTCTGCCATCGTTCTACTTGCCTTAGAGATGTTTTGTACTTTGGGTTGGGATTACTTAAGATATGGATATCGCGGTTTTTATAAAGGCGGTAAACATTGGTATGAAGATGAAGACAAGTATTTAAATGATGGGGATTATGGTTTCCTTGGCAAGATTGGGTTCAATTTTTGCAGTGGGATAGATTCGATATGTATTAAGATTTTGAATTGGTTTCGTAAAAAGTTGGGAAAAAAAGAACTTTGTAAAGAAGGTGATGAAAAGAAAAAGTATAAATTTAAATCTCCAGGTGAATTATTATATCAAGTCTATATATTAATGCGATATAATTCTTTGTGGTCCAGAATGGTTTATATCGCTATAATTGTCTTTGTCATAAAAAATATTTGGCATGTTTATCATGGAGAAATTCCTGGTTGGAGTTCTTGGTGGAATAGTGATTCTAGTATTGGCGAGTTTATAAAGTCTTCCACTGCGTTAAGAACATTTTTAAGCTGTCCGTTAGACAACGTGTCATTCCTTTTGCTTTTTGGATTGATTATTGAAAAAGGACCTCGTAAAGCGATCCTCAAGAGTTTCTTGTATGAACACTTAAATATGGTCATTGTCATATTGAGTACGGTTGTCGCCATTCTTTTGGTTCTTGCGAATGTGGCTCAAAAAGAACTGATGTCTGGTTTGCTCTTTGCCGATGCGCTATTTACAGTTGTTTTCTTGATTGAAATCGCTCTTAAAATTTTTGAAGCCGGGAGAAAATATTTTTTCATAGAGGCTTCGGAAGATACGACTTTTTTACTGAGACTTGATTGGTGGAATATTACGGACGCAGTAGTTGTGCTCTTGTCGATTACTTCCATTTTCATGTTGAAAGATGAATATCAGTTGCTGTCGGGCATGTATGCCATGATTATTCTGAGAGTGGTTCGATTGCTAAAGTTGCTGCGCTTGCTGAAGATATTCAAGAGATATCTCGCTAATCTTTTTGAAGGCATTAGGCATGCGTTGATTAGATCTTTGCCGATCATCATTATCTTTGCAATCTGTTTGACTTTCCTTGGCTTTATCCTTTATCTCCTTTCGGCGCAATTGGGAATAGGTGAACAGTTCTTTAAAGATCCGATTACGTCGGTGTTTTCGCTATTCCAGTTGTTTACTTACGATGGATGGCATACGATTCCAGAAACGATTTCAAGTGAATGTGTGAAACGGTGGCAGGGAATTTGGTGGGTGGATACCGCAGTCCGTATTGGTTTCTGCGCCCTTGTTTTTGCCGGTGGTATTGTAGGTGTCGCATTGTTGAACTCGGTTTTCGTGGACGGTATGATGCTTCGTGACAAAAGTGACGAGGATAGAACCCGTAGGCTCAATGAACTCAATAGAAAAATTGAGGAAATTAGTACAAAACTGGATGATATGGAAAAGCGAAGCCTTCAGAGGTGACGATATAACCAGGAATAAACATTTTTAAAACTGGAACTTTCACGCCTCCTCAAAAGTTCCAGAAAAATGGTACAATTTAAAAAACGGTCCTAAAGAACCCCTTTTTACCTAGATTTGCCTTAAATCCAAAGGCAAATCACTTAAAAAAGGAACGCTTATGTCCGTTATGGTTGTAGCCAAGAAACCCGCCCTGTCTCAGGTGGAGGGCGAAAAGACCGCAAAAAGAACTGCTGCCGAAATGGGGACTTTTGTGGACCCGCGCGACGGCACCGAATACAAGACTTGCAAAATCGGAAATCAGGTTTGGCTGGCCGAAAATTTGAAATTCGAGCTGGATTCCGACGACTGCCATGTCTACGATGATGATTACCAGTACTTCGACAAGTACGGTTACTTGTACAACGAAAATGCGCTGAAAATCGCAATTCCCGAGGGGTGGCACCTTCCGACCCGAAAGGAATGGGAAACGATGATTCGCTTTGTGAAGAAGGATTCCCGCTGCAAGGATGTCTTGAGCGTTATTGCGTCAGAAGAATGGATTGAATCAAGTTCCGACAAGTACGGTTTCTCGATGGTACCCGGCGGAATCCGCACTCAATACGACGACTTTGATCTGATCGATTTCTCGGCTCATTTCTGGTGCGTCGAAGGCGAAAGACGCTATGGTAGCATGTACTTTGAAAATGGTGCAGAAGAATTTGAAGACGAGAATGATACGGCTTATGCGTCCGTGCGTCTGATCAAGGATGCGTAATCGCTACCCCTTATAGATTCCGGCGGCCTTCTCGAACTCTTCCTTGAACCAGAGCCTTAAATCTCGCGGTTCCAGGATGTCGGCGCCGCTTAGGAATTGCGGAAAGTACACCTTTGCGAGTTTCTCGGAACATTCGAAGGTGTAGATGCCGGCTCCGTTTACCTCGTCGCATTCTGCGCCATCTTTGGCAATCACTTTCGGGCGGTTGGTAGCGAGCTTATTGTAGCGCTTGGCGCCTTCTTCGGTAAGTTTCACTTTGACTTGCTGACCGTAACAGAGGAAAGGGTCAAAGTGCTCGCGGAATGTTTCTGCCTGTCGAGAAAGTTCGAATTTTTGGCAGTGGAATGCTTCGCTACCGGTTTCGGGAGCGACACCCCTGATGTGGCAAAGGCGCAGGGAATGGAATCGGGTTGCAGCGGGCGCGTCAATACAGTCGTCGCATACCACGACGTAAGCGCGCACCTGCGAGGGCGAGAATGCTAGAAAGCAGGGCGACACGTGCTTGGGCTTGTCGCGGTAGGTCAAGTTCACGTTTTCGCGGGCTTCTGCGGCGCTAGTTAATTTGTCTAGACTATCGCGAAAGATAAAGCATTCGCGCTTGCCGCGCGGCATGTTCACGTAGCATTCGAAGTAATAGCGGCAAAGGGTCGCAATCTTGGTGCCTGCATTCTTGGCAAAAGAATTCGCGAAGTTCGCGAAGCTTTCGCCGGGCTGGTTCAGCGTGAACTGCAGCGGAGCCACGTTCTTGTCCAGCGTATCGTCCGGGCCGATTTTGGTCGGGTCGGGTGGCGTGAAGTCCGTATAGCGGGTAAGAATCCTGTTGCACAGATCGCTCAGGCTTTTCAGTCCGTAGTCTTCGACGTCCAATTCCATTTGCGAACGCAACAGGTTCGATGCGGCCACCTTGATTTTTTGAGATACACTAACCATACTTTAAAGATAGTTTTTGCGCCCCGAAAATGGAATACATTGGCTTTAAAAACGGCGGTTCTGAAAAGTGAGCCCGGTTCCTTCAAATTTTCACAAAAACGGCAATTTCGAAAAAATGAAAGTTCTGGAGTCTTGAACGTGAAAATAATGCCTATTTGAGCAAAGGACACCTATGGTTAGATTTATTCATGAACATGAACAAAGGAGTCCATTATGGCAAAAAAAGAAAACACCAAACCGATTGAAGCGGTAGAAGTTGAAGAAGATGAAGGTGATGGCGAAGGCTTGCTGTTCGGCATTGTGGACGGCATTTATGACCTGGCTCATGACCTGTTCCCTGACGCGGTCGAAAACTTTCATGCGAAGGTGGGCAATGCGCTGGAGCGTGCCGCCAACTACATGGAAGAGATTGGCCCCTCGTGGGAGGCGGGCTGCGACCGTATCTACAACAAGGTGATGAACTTCCTGGACGGTGCTGAGGAAAAGACTATGAAGACGATTGACAAGGTGCAGCATAGTCCTATCGGTGCCGCAATCGACCAGATATACGAACGCAACCACCGCGACTAACCGCCGCTCGTCACCCTGAACAATGTCACCCTGAACTCGTTTCAGGGTCGGCTTTTTCACTTCTGATTATTCCGTTCTCGTTTAATCTGCTTAAGCTGTGCGAGTCTTTCGCCGAGTTGCTTTTCCTTGCCGTAGGGCTTGGGCTGGTAAATCTCGGTGCCTTCGAGTTGCTTGGGCAGGTGCTCTTGAGCGGAGTATGCGCCGGGGCTGTCGTGATCGTACTGGTAGTCGATTCCGTAGCCGAGTTTTTCGCCGACCTTCGTGACCGAATTGCGGAAGGCACGTGGTACAGGGAGCGTGCCCGTCTGCTTCACGATGGAATCGGCTTTCATTCCGGCGAGTTCCACGCTGTTGCTCTTGGGGGCGAGCGATAAGTAAATCGCGAGTTCGTCGAGAGCAATCAGGCCTTCGGGAATTCCCATGAAGTCGTAGGCCTCGCGGGCGCTCGTGGCAAGCAGAAGAGCATTCGGGTCGGCGAGGCCGATATCTTCCATGCTCATGCGCATAAGCCTGCGCAGAATGAAGCGCGGGTCTTCGCCGCCTTGCAACATGCGGTGCAGCCAGTAGAGGGCTGCATCGGGGTCGCTTCCGCGCACAGACTTATGCAAAGCGGAAATTAAATTGTAATGCTCTTCGCCGCCCTTGTCGTAACGCAGGGGCTTCTTGTATTGGAATTCTTCGAGAAGTTTTTCGTCGATGACTTTCTTGTCGCCCAGATTCTTGCCAATCCATTCAATCTGATTTAGCAGGAATCGTGCGTCACCGTCGGACTGAGCTATGAGTTTATCGACGACGGCGTCTTCGACTTCAACATCCTTCAGCTGCAAGCCGCGAGGATGATCGCGCAAGGCGCTGAAAATCAGCGTGCGCAAGTCGTCTTTACTTAAGGGCGCAAAAAGAATCAGCTGGCAGCGGCTAAGCAAAGCGCTGTTGACCTCAAACCCCGGGTTTTCGGTGGTGGCGCCAATAAGCGTCACCGTGCCGTCTTCGACGGCACCCAACAGCGCATCTTGCTGTCCCTTGTTGAAGCGGTGGATTTCGTCGATAAAAAGAATCGTGTCCTTGAACATCGCCTTCATCTTGCGGGCGTCAGCTAGGACTTCCTTGACTTCTTTGACGCCGCTGGCCACTGCCGACAATGCGACGAATGACTTTTTGGTATGCTGGCGAATCACGTGGGCGAGGCTCGTCTTTCCGCAGCCCGGAGGGCCCCAGAAAATCATGCTCGGCACGTTGTCGTTTTCGAGGCTCTTGCGCAACAGGCTCTGCTCGCCCAGAATCTTGTTCTGGCCTAAAAACTCATCTAAGTTCCTGGGGCGTAATCTTTCGGCGAGCGGCTGGTCCATAAGTCAAAATCTCTTTTGTTATGTACAAATGTACACTAATTTAAGGGCTCTGTCAAGCCGAATCTTGTAAAAAAGAAACGACCGCGCTGAAAAGCCGGCCGTTCAGTTCGCAGTATCAACAAAAATCTACGCTTCGACAAATTCGAACTTTGCAAAACCGCTCGGCAAATCGCGCGTGGGGCGACCGCCCTTGGTCATGCAGTGAAGCGTAGAGCCCGTGGTGCACAGGTTCCCGTTCACGAATACTTTGTATTCAAAACGGAACTTGAGGCTTCCTTCGCGGGTCATGGTTGTTTCGATGTCTACAAACTCTCCGTAGTGGGTGGGCTGTTTGAACTTCACGTTCAGCTCGAGTACCGGGGCGCCAAAACCTTCGGCTTCCATGTCGGCATAGCTTGCGCCTGCCTCGCGGAAAAATTCGGTGCGGGCCTGTTCGAACCACACGGCGTAAACGGAGTGGTGGACGATTCCCATCTGGTCGGTTTCCGCGTAGCGGACTTCAATACGTGCGGTATGCTTGTAAGTACAAATTTCCATGCGTCAAATATATAAATTCTCAAAACCTAAACTAGGATTTTGGATCAAATATGTTTATATTTAGGCCGGAGGAATCAATGAACATTCTATACAAGTTAATATTTTCGCTTTCGATCCTTGCCCTTGTGGCCTGTACTTCTACCGATGAATCCGTGCATAAGGCGACGGTGACGGGTAACCAAGTGTACAAGCGTCATTTGGCGAAGGGCAACAACGTTGTCATGGACTGCTATGTCTACGCTACTGAAAACAGCGTGTCTGTCGAGATGATGTTGGACCTTATTGTTTACGACCATTCGACCATGACCATGTCGATGGTGACCGAAGTGGGTGACCCTTCATGGTATACGGCGGATATTGACCTCTCGGGAATCCTGCTGACTGAATACGATGAAACTTGCGAAACCGTGAAAAGCGAATTTGAAGGCACGGGTGCAGATGTCCGCTGTTCTAATACCAATATTCATAGCCAAATCGAGCTCCCCAGCATAACGAATCCGGTAAAGCTGCAGTCCATGATTGAGAGCACCATTGAGGAGGGCAAGACTAAGTGCGACGGCCTGTTTGATCAATACAGGTCTAACTTCAGCGACCTCGATGGCGCCTGGGATTTTGGCGAACCTGTCGAGGCGGCGCAGTCCTGCGATGTCAACATGGCAAATGACACCGTTTACGTGAATATCATCTATTCGGACAAGGCTGTCGTTATGAAAACGACGATGGCCGATGCGTCCACGTTCAGCACAACAGAAGAATATGTCGGACTTGATGACGCGACGCTTGTTGAAATTTGCAATGCGCACAAGGACGATGACGATATTTACAGCTATTCGGTAGGCTGCAATGGTCCGTGGTATGTCTATTCGCATCCCGCAACGATCAACGGAACGGTAATGGCCCTGGAAGACTTGGCTGTTTCTATGAAAAAGGAACTGTGCCCGGGCTTTTTGAACGGCAGTTATACCCTGGAAGACTTGTGGAAATGATGGCCTATTTATAAATAGTTGTTACTGAATAAGTTAGCCCCTTTTCCACGAGAAAAGGGGTCCTTTTTTGCCCCGGTCAAAACTATTCACAATCTATTCACACTCTTTTATCTATGATGTAGACAGATTTCTTGAAAAAAATGAAAAATTTTTGCTTTTTTTGACGATTTTCGTTGACAAGTCGGGCTAAATCTTATTAAATTTGGCACACTTCTATGTTCAGTAATGAATTTAGATAGTGCCAAAGTAGCTCAGCTGGTAGAGCAGCTGATTTGTAATCAGCCGGTCGTAGGTTCGATTCCTATCTTTGGCTTAGACATAATGGGTCGTTGCCCGAGTGGTTAAAGGGGACGGACTGTAAATCCGTTGGCTTACGCCTACCGTGGTTCGAAACCACGACGGCCCACGATAAAACGCCTGCTGAAGCAGAGAGCGCTTCAGCAGGCTATTAAGCCCAGGTAGCTCAGTGGTAGAGCACTTCCTTGGTAAGGAAGAGGTCTCGGGTCCGACTCCCGATCTGGGCTCTCACTAATTGGAGATAGAATCATGGCAAAAGAACATTTTGACAGAAGCAAGCCGCACTGCAACATCGGCACCATCGGCCACGTTGACCACGGCAAAACCACTCTGACCGCCGCAAT
>NZ_FRBF01000037.1 GCF_900142545.1 Fibrobacter sp. UWT2
ACATTGTCACCGTTGCCCGCATCAATGTCATCGACACCGGCCGTTCCCAGGTCGGTTCCAACATTGTAACCCTCGTTGGAGACCATCAGCGCATTAAAGTCATTATCTACTTTAGCAAAGCCTCCATCGCCGAGAATAATATCGTTTCCATTGCCCGTAGTAATTTCATCAGAATCCATACCACCCATTACGACATTTCGACCATTTCCTGTATTTATAGTATCATGTCCACCATCATGTTCCGACCTTGTTTCAATGGTACGATAGTCTTCTTCAACCTGATATTTACCACCATCGCCAACAACAACATTGTCAGCACCGTCAATATCAACTTCATCACCATAGGCCCCTCCCATCACAACATTTCTGTCGCCATGAATGTCAATATCATCAACGCCACCTTCAGCATCAGCCTGTGTTTCAACTTTCTGCAAGCCAGAATTTACCATATTAGAGACGTTAGATTTATCGTATTCAGCAAGGCCTCCGTCACCAAGTACAACATTAGTTGTCCCGACTATTTCGATCGTATCACCAAAGGCTCCACCCATGGCAACATTGTCTCCACCATATATTTTAATAGAGTCTACGCCACCAATGGAATCATTCTTCGTCTGAATTTCCAGCGATTCATTTTTCTTTAATTCATATCGACCGGCATCACCAAGAACAACATTTTCATTACTGCTTGAGGAAGCACTTTCACCAATGGTTATTTCATCACCTTGAGCGCCACCCATGACGATGTTTCCACCACCATAGACATTAATCTCGTCAGCACCACCAATTGAGTCATCATCGGTTGTGACTTTCACACTGGTTTTATCATTATTAACTTCGTATTCTCCGCCATCACCAAGAACAACATTATTTTTCCCGCTATTTTCTACTCCAGATTCTCCAATATTGATGAAATCACCTTTGTCTCCACCCATAACGATATTTTCAGAACCTGTAATCTCAATATTATCTACATCACCAATTCCATTTTCTATCGTCTTTACCCTAGAGATATAAGATTCAAGACCGTCTTGGTTATTCCAAGTCGTATCTGTCGTTTCATTAGAACTATAGTTGATTTCACCATTATCTCCAAGAATTACATTATTTGCGCCATTAATCGTGATATCGTCATTTCCATAGCCACCGACTACAACGCTGTCTTTTCCTCCAGCAGTAATAATATCACGATTGCCTTCAGAAGGTTGAACAGATTTAATGGAACTTGCACCTCTAGCCACACCATCCGTTTGTTTCTGCAGATTTCCTTGGGCATCTTTTTCAACTCTAGTGTAGATAATGTTTCCTCCAATATCGTAACCGAGATTCGTCACGGACGCGCCTGCCGCATTCTTATACAGAATGTTGCCTTTGTCGCCGAAAGCAATCACACCCTGTGCAACATCTATTTCATCTGAGCCATTGCCACCAAAGGCAATGATACCATCCTTCGTTATCTCGTCAGAAGTCGCGACAATTTTGTCCTTGCCGCTTTGGGTATTCAAAACCAGCGTTCCATCCTTATCACCATAACTTTCAACAACGACTTGGTCATCATACTCAGATGCATCCAACAAATCATTGGCGTCACCGGTATTCACCACAGTAAATGTCTGGAATCCGTCTTCACGATAAAGGGTCTTCGAAATGTCAACTTGATCTTTTCCTTTACCTAAGTTAAACTCGGCAAATTCCATTTCATTCGCCGTAATACCTTTGCCCTGCGCAAGATCACTATTGGTAAATAGGAGAGATTCCGTGTTCAGTTCCTCGCCAGCATCATTTACACTCTCTAGGGTTGTTTCAGAACGAGCAAGGGAAGATTCCTGATTATTGACGATAATTCGATCAACATTACCACTTTCCGCATTAGGATCTTCTGCTACTTGGTTTCCGAACACATCGCCATCAATTCGCGTATTACTTTCAGATGTAGCCTCATGATCGTTCGTCAATTTGTGATTATAGGTAAGGACAATCGTGTCTCCCGCATCAATTCCGCCGGCTTCACCAAAGCCATTTGCGACAATATTTCCACGAATTTCGCTAATGTCCTTAGTATGTTCTGGCACAACTTTTTTTGCCATTTTTGCAGGGTCACAGCATCCATTTAATGCATATATTCTAACAACAGCTGTATCAACCCCAATTCCTTCAAAATGAATAGTATAGGACCCATCTGCATTCTGGACTGCGCCATCTACATACACATTTTGGAGTTCATCTAAATGCATGACAATGTCCGCCGTCTCACCTTCAGTCAATTTTTCGGCCAATGTAATCGTGTACTCAATGCAGGAAGAAGCATCAGCATCATCCTTAGATGTTTCTGTAGACTCGTATATCTTTATCTGGTTCTTCCTAACAGAAAAAGCACTTCCCACAACAACATTATCTATGAGTGGTTTCACAGAATCAAGTTGTAATTTTTTTGTTGCAACGACAGAAACATTTCCGTTTACCGCAACCTGACGTTGAGTTGTAGCGCTATAGAATGTTATTGTTGAACCGCTAAGAACATAATAATAGTCACTACTATAAGTTCCTGCGCCCATTTGAGCTTTATTTCCTATTTGCAAGGAGTCCAACATCACGCAGAAATCTTCATTTTCATCAAAAGAACTATAAGCAAGACTGATGCTACTCCCACTAACAGCCATTTCACTTAAGCGATAATGAACATATAAAGTCGGCTGACTAATTGTTGACAAAAATGCTTTCAGTTCATCATTTGTAATAGTAAGCGAGTTGCCAGAAATTGAATAATCAACTTCGCTTACAAGACTTCTTGTCAAACCATCAATAAAGACAAGCTCTATTCCTGCACAACCGTCTTCTAACTCAATAATTGGATTATTTACATCTAAATTATACGACGAAGTTTTAGCAATCAAGCCCTTGTTATCCGAGACAGAAGCACTTTCATCAGACACTTCAACGGTCATTGAAACCTGTTTCAAATTGTTTGAAGTTCCAGAAGCATCAATTTTCCTTGACTTTATAATCAAACCTGTCGAGACAGCTCCCTCAGCAAGTAAATCGCTTAATGCGTGAACATAGAATGTTCCCGTAGCGGAATCACCAGCACTTGTCAATCTCAAAGTAATTGTATTTTCACAAGCAGACAATCCATCCTTAGAAAGTCCAATACCGCGGTTGCCACTCTGCAAAGCATTCTTTGACACGCGAGGAATACTAATCGTGACTTCAATTTCTTCACCATCTGCTAAATTACCTGCATAGCCAACCGTAATAGCACCAGACCGTTGACCTTCAACTACTGACACTTTCGAAACAAAGTTTCCATTCGCATCTTGCAAAAATACAACAGGTTCTTCGGTATCAACAATTGTAAAACTGTCAATAATTTTATCATCACCCATCGCAAATGTAACTGTTTCAGTCATTCCTTCAACATTGGTGGACTTAAATGACTGTTTGGGCATCCCACCAACAGCTACAGTATCATTACCATTACCGCCATTAAGTTCAATAGCGTTATCTGCCTTGCTACTGATTACATAATAGAGATCATCTCCATCACCAGCATTTACGAGTGTTTCCTCTACACCAACAGCATCAACCGCCGCAATATCACTAATCAGGCCCTTGTCGGTCAAAACAAATGTGTCATCGCCACGGGTGCCATTCATTATCATCTTATCAATACCGGCCCCACCATCTATGCCAATTGAACCATTTTCAACGGTTCCGGTCTTTCCGGGCTCTTCATCATAAGACAAGCCATTAATAGTAAATGTATCATTGTCGGCGCCACCAAACATATTGGTATCTCCAACACTATGTAGCAAGTTGAAATTATCCTCGCCTTCTTCACCATTAAGGGTTAAAGATGTATTCTGTCCAACGCCCTCACTTAGGTATCCATCTGATGTGCGGACGGTATTAAAGAGATCGTTCTCAGCAACATTTGCAACAGAATTTCGCCTGGATTCATACAATTGACCTATTTGGAACGAATCGTTGCCAGCACCGCCGTTAATCGACATATCGGTAACGGTTCCATCAATTGAAACGCGGTCATTTCCATCGCCAGTATTCAGTTGAACAAAATCTGCTTTTGACGAAAAGTTAACTCGTTCCAGATTGGTATTATTTACGGCATTATCTATATCAATATTCGGAACTAACGCGACAAAACCAACGCCATACTCAGATGCACGCACAAGCAATTTGTCATTGTAATTTGTTCCGTTAACAATTAGTGTATCACCAGAAGATTCTCCGCTATCAAATACATTCGCATAACCTAGAGTGCTATCACCCATAAATTCTACGGTAACTTCGTCATTTCCGCCTTGTCCATCGACAAAATCCATTCCCGAACCAGTGAAGATTTGATCATCGTTACCAAGTTCACTTTGGGCATCAGGATAAATTTTCCCAAGCAATCCAAGGTTTATTCCGAATGTAATTTCCGCATCGAGACCAGAGGTCGATGGGATGCTCATACCAACAAGGCCATTATCACCATAGATAGTATCGTTTCCAGATTCGCCATAAATTAAATCACTGTCGAGACCGCCATAAACAACATCGTTATCCAAGCCTCCATAAAGTTTATCGTTTCCAGAACCGCCATGGATTATATCGTTGCCGACGCCGCCCTCGATATGGTCGTTTCCGGCTCCTCCAATCAGCACATCCTGACCTTCCCCGCCATAGATTCTGTCGTCATCAGCTATGTCGCTATCGGAAGGAGTTGTAACGCCAAACCACGTGTCCAGCGACAGTAATGCGACGGATAAATTGTCTGAATTGAATTTATAAGATTCGAGAAACTCCTGCGCTATGACAGACTTTATCTGGCTTCCAAACAATCCCGACAGGTCAAGGTTGTCACTTGAATCTCCGACGAGTACATCCATGCCAGCCTCGCCATAAAGTTCATCGTTCCCAGAGCCGCCCCAAATGCGGTCGTCGCCCTTTTCGCCATGAATTATATCATCGCCAGCACCACCATCTATAGAGTCGTTTCCGGCACCGGCATAAATCTTATCAAAGCCATCATTTCCGTAAATGATATCATCTCCACCTTCACCGCTTAGCGAGGTATGGGAAATTATTGCATTGGCAAAAGAATCGTCAAAGTTTACACTAATCTTTCCGCCATCTCCAACCAAAATATCATTTCCCGTGCCCCCAAGAATTTGATCGTTTCCGGCACCACCAAAGACGATATTTTCCGAAGTACTGGCGCTCAAATCAATATAGTCATCCCCAGAATTTCCCGAATCAACGGGAACTTCCTGAATTCCTACAATATCGCCATTTTTGTTATAGACAAACACGGCGTTATCACCGAAAACAATATTCTTGCCCTTGGCCCCCCTTATCTTATCCTTGCCTGCTCCGCCAACAATAATTACGTAATGAGAACTATCAATAGACAAACCAGACAAATCAATGATGTCGTCGCCTTCACCGGCATCAATCAGAATATTTATGGTTGCTAGTTTCTTACCCTTAGACTTTAACGTGATTTGATCACTGCCGTCCTTAGCATCGATTTTAAAAATTTTTCCACTCGCAACTTGAAGTTCCTTCGTTGAACCTTCTTCCCAAGAGACCTTATCTCCATCTATTATGTAAGTTACCTTTTCATTTCTATTTGAGGTATCGTTAATTCGAGACTCAGCACTGTCACCCACATTCGCAATGACATTGCCGTCACTTTCACTAGCCCAAACGGGAAGCATTTCGTGACTAACATCGAAACTAAACAGCGTTATCTTACTGGTTATATCCCAACGTTTTGTATAGAATAAAAACTTTATGTATGCTGACAATTGGGCTGTTATTTCGCCCCTTACGTCAAATAAACTTAAAGCCCCAAGTTCTTCGATAATCTCTTTTATTTCGCCAATACGTAATTTGTCATCCTTGTTCGGGTCAAAAGCGTCAAGATATATATTTATATCCACGCCACCACCAACACCAGCTTTTACCCCCACATTAAGTTCAGCGGATGCCCCCAGACCTCCATAGAACGTGAGTTCAGGTTTACCATCACTATTATCCAGGTAAAAGCCATTCATCAATTTTTCAGCATCCTTGAAATCGCTTTTCACCCATTGACGGATTCCCAAGGTATCGTAACCAAAGGTAAAATCTATTTTCGCGCCAAATGTAACACTGGCCCGAACACCGAGCGGACCCACCACTGGGAAAAATTGGTCCCAGTTGAAATTGAAATCTAATTCTGGCATATGGTACTTGACAAGCATGATATCTTCGCCAAGCAGCAATTTGTAAATTTCAGTCGGATTATCCCAGAAAAATTCCCAGCCACCACCGGTTGACGTAAAGCCTGCACTGACGCCACTAGAATCAACATGGCTATTCATTTCTTCCGTAAACAGGTTTTTCAATTCATTTAAACTAGAAATTCCGTATGTCTGCTTGAATTCGTCAAATTTGTCAAAGTAGTTTTCAATATTGCTTGTAATTGCAGAAAGTTTTCCAGATCCATTTAAAAATGCATTTGAAACACTTTTTTCGCTATCAAGTTTGCCTTTAATCAACTGCAAATCAGGCAAAACAATTCCATTCACATCGCTTAAGCCTTCAATTTTATTTGCCAACACAAGTAAATCTTGCATGGCATAGATGAAATCAACCTTTATATCAGGATTACACATCTTCGCCAGGTCAAGTGGAGAAATACTCAATCCCAAATCATCAAGAACAGGGAACGGAGATGTCAGGAATTCAATAATGGGTTCAACAGGTTCAAGGACCGTCCTAATTTTAGAGATTACAGACCCAAGCGTTCCTTTTACAAAGGAGCCAAGGTCTATCTTCAAGGAAGAGAAGCCTAAAGAAGTAACACCGGTGTCAAGGCCCCATGCAAATTCGAAGACTCCCGTAATATTGGGAAATCTGGCAGAAACACCATTACCACCTATAACACCAACCTCTATTGCATACTTCAACTCTACAGAAGCATCAAAGGCAACACTCGGAGCATTTGACAGGATTTCACCAATTGATTTAGTTTCTACACCTATATTTTCGTCTTCATTCTTATTAAGATCAATATTTAACGACGCTTCTGCAAGTTCGTCTACAATAGAGTTTTCAATCTTATTCGATAATTTTGCACTAAGCCCAGCTAAACGGCCTGTTATTGTAGATTCTTCGCCAGTTTCATTCAATTTGACATTGACTTTGATTTTCATTTCATCACCATCAGGCAAGATTAGGTAGAAACCCTTGTCTTGAGAAATGCCAATACCAAAGTTCAACTGCCAAAGAAAGCTCAACCCTACTCCGCCTTGCCCCTTTAAGCCAAGACCAGGGAACCCCAAATCAAAGTCAAGATTTGTTCCGAATTTATATTCATCCGCCAAAGTGAAAAACCATTCGGCGCATTCATTTTCTTCTGTTATTTCACTACGATAGTAAACACCACTTCCAGCATTAGTCCAATCTTGACGCACGGCATTTACATTAAATTGGTCATCCGGATTAATGAGATCGAGATTTATATAACTTTCAAGCCATTTGACAAAATAACTCGCCATGGACTTGGCATCTAAATCAGGCGAAGAATACACAAGGTTCGCCAATGGTTCAATTACTGATTGATGCATTTTTTCAATGAAATCGGCTCCAGCACTCAAGGCATTCCCGGCAACAGGCAGCGATTTCAACCTATTCGCCAAGCCATCATTCATTGTCGTGTCAACGATATCCAAGAACGAATCCAACCCAGAAACTGCTAATTTCAATTTCTCATAAAGATTACCATTTGTGAGATTATTGATAAAATCACCAACAGCATCCATTATCCCTGAAATATCAACAACAAATACCGCGCCAGTTTCTGGGATTGGATCTGTCGACAACTTTTTTAGGACGAAATCCGTTTGAGATATTTTTTTATACTCTACAGCACCATCATTTTCAATCCTGACATCCGGCAGGTTCGTTAAATCAGACGCAATTTTCACTCCGTCAATATACTTGTCGATGCTTATATTTCCAAGATAGGAATCACCCACATAAACAAAGAGTTCGCCTTCTAAGTCAAAGGCATAACCAAAACCAAAGGATTCTCCACTGATATTTGCCAATGTTTCGCCTTTGTCTCCAATACCCGCAGCGACAATAAATTTCGCATTCAAAGAGGATGGGCTATCGTTATTTTTATTCGTTCCAACATGTAATACCCCATTTACATTCAGTTCAGGAATACTCAAGTCAAACGAAGGCTTATCGACTCTCAAATCAATGTTTGCATCAACATAAATCTCCCGGTCAAGTTTAAAAGACGTTCCCTCAAAGTGTCCTTTCATATCAACGGAGATTCCACCGGAAACAACCAGTTTTGCAGCACCGCTCAGGTGTTTTCCCAAACTAAACGAAGAACTTTCGTTAATGAATTTATTCAGAGAAAAGGATACTTCTAGTTGATTAAGCGCATTAACACTTAAAACAAGGCCCCCCACATACACAGGATTATCTTCAGAATAATTGACCGCTTTTTCAATGAAACTCGCATCAAGAAGGAACTTGTTTACCAGTTTTTGTAAGGTCTGAACGCTCAACGCATCGGAATTGCGAAGTTCCGCAACAATTTGCGAAAGATTCTCGCCGACCTTGACGATGTCATTAACACGTTTGTTTACCAGTGGAATAGATACATCTAGTTTAGAAATAGCGGTCTTCGCCTGTTTTGCAACATTCTCCAGCATAGACAGAACTGTTTCTATTGAAAAATCATCAAGATTTTTCAACAAGTTACACGAATCGATGCTTAGGCCAGATACATCAAGCCCTTCGGTTTGTGAAACTGCAACACAGCCAATATTAAAAAGTGAAGAATGATTTCCAATGGTCAAATAGCCATCCAAATCAATGGAGCCAGATACATCAACTGATGTGCTCAACAAATCCGTTAGGAAGTCATTGTTATTTGTCTGGAAACTATTGGTCTTTTGTGGATAAGATACATTCAGTGCAAATCCACCAGAAGCGAAAACAGAAGCTTCAACAAAATTGGCGTTAAGAGAAACAGCCGGATTATCTAATTTAACAAATAGAATTTTTCCTTCATTTAAATCAAAAACATCTATCACCTTATTTTCATCATTCTTCGCTTCAGGCTTAATACTAATGGACATTAAGCCATTTTGTCCCATTTGAGCAGACACAACTTCAAAATAAAAAACACCCGAAGTATTTGTTATCTTCAAGAAGGTTCCAACGTAATCATTCACATTGTTACTAGCTGCTTTTAAACCGGAAACAACAAAAGATTCAGCATTAGAATCATCTAAATTAGAATCCTCTCCATATTCAGCATACAACCCACCAATAGAAGCATTTAGACTAAGTTCAAGTTCGTCAACACTAAATTTAAATCGATTTGTTAAATCTTGACACCCAACAGAAGCCCCCTTGATAACATAATCGTTTGAATTTCCGTATTTTACGGCAACAGCATTATTGCCAAAACCCAGCACCTTTAGTAAATCACAATCCAATACAGATGCAATTGTAAAAAACTCCGTACTAGAGAATTTAAACGAGCCATCAACAAACGCTAACTGAACGCTTATATTTTGCAGCTGAGTCAAGGCGACATTAATTATATTGCAAACATCATTGATTGTATTTGCATTAGATAAATCAACATCAACACCTTCATCATTTATTTTAAATTCATATATTCCATCAGCATATGCGGGACAATTCGTAGAAGAACTAAGATATCGTGCAGACAGGTTTTCAGAGGAGCTCGTTCTAAGGATTATAGAATCATTTTCTACAACGACAACAACTTTGCCATTTAGAGTCCCTTCAGCAAGTTCTTTGTTTAATTCCTTAGCCATCAACGACAACGATGAAAAGGTCTGCATTTTCTCATCGTTGTTTATCATAATTGAGTCATTCCCTAAATTTATGGAAAAACTAGACTCTATTTTCGATTTGTATTCTAAATTCGAGGATATATACAAAAATACAGCATTTGAAGCATTTTGTTTGAAATTATTTTCCAAATTTTCTTGAGTAGTCTTATCTATTGCAAAATTTGCTCGACTACTATCGCACACAACAAGAACCATATTGTTATCAAGGCAGACAGCATACAGGCCATATTCACTTGACCATGACTTATCATTTACACCATCAAGACCTAAATCAACCTTATACTTCTCTAAATCCGAAAGTTGTTCATTTAGATAATCGGCTAACGATTTTTCAGTCAACCCGTTAGTTTCAAGCGAAAGGGACACTCCATTAATCTGAATTTCTACATCACCGGTAATTTTTCGAGCCCAATGGCCTTTGGCATTGGAAAAACCCAAAGCAGAGAATGCGTTAGCACCGCTTTCAGATTGAATTGAAAAAATAGAATCTGAATAAACAACTATTTTTTTGTTATCAATACTACTATATGTATAGGGAGAGGAGGCATTTCGAGCATTTAGCACGGACGCAATCGTTTGAGCGTTAGTATAAGATTCTGTCGCAGTTGTAGGAGGAAGAATCTGTGATGTCAGATTATTTCCTGACACCAAAGTCCATTTAGCGTCGCATGGTAAAAAGATTTCGCCCTCAACCAATTCAAGCGCTTGCGTATTTTGCAAAACTGAATTCTGAGAAATCTGGGTAAACGGAGTGTTTGCTGTCACGTCAGCATTATCAAATGAAATACTTATCGTAAATCCAAGAGTTCCACTAGCTGTAAAATCAAACTTTGCATTCGAAGACAATTCAATATTTTCCATAGCCTTCGATAAGTCCATCAAGATATTACTATTGCTAAAATCAAAAGAAGCTGTCTTACTAAAATTAATCTTGACAGAGATATTTCCGTCAACAACAGTTGTTTCAACAAACTGTTTTGTTGTATCACCAAGAATCTCTTGCAATTTCGAATTCAGTCCGTCATAATTGACAAATGCCGCGATATTTCCATATTCGCCAGCTACAGTCAATCCATCTAAAGTGTCCTTAAATTCATCAAGGAACTTGACATATTCACTCAAAGAACCATCCAAAATATTCGCATTCGTTTTGTAATTCAGGGCTGAACTTACGTTTTCTGCAACCATTTTTTGGACAGCCCCATCAATTGCCCTAATTATAACTTCAAATTCATTAGCAACGGTAAGCCCCGTAATTGATGTGTACTTGTTTAAGTTACTTGAAAACTTCCATACACCTTCATCGGAATCATATTCCATTGACAATGGTGAATTTTCATCACAGACAACAAATTCTTTTTCGGAATTAGAAGACGCATCATTATAAACAATTTTCGCCGCATTAGAGGAAACAGATCCACTGATATTACCTATCGAATATTCTCCATCTCTAAACACAACATCAAGGTCAAAATTCACAGAAGCATTTTCCACACGACCATCAAATAATCCAAAATTTGTATCAAACGAAATACCTGTTTCACTGATTGATGCAGAAATCTTATCAACCGTCACACCCGAATCCGACAAGTTGAGTATAATTTCCATATCTACGGGTATTGCAGAAACATTAAGCAAATCAAAATTCAAATTTCCATTGAAAGTCTTCTTCAATACAAGTTGATTATTAGAAATAGTCAAACTATTGTCATCAAAGGTATTCCAAGATGTTTTATCAAGAATTTCATCAAAGACATCGCCTATATCAGTAGAATTACTTGCGGCAACTTGCCTTGCAACATACGCAGCAGCAGCATAATGGAGAATATTTTCAGCAAAAGAGTTCCATTCGACGACGGTGTTTCCTACCTTAACGCCATTAATAAATTCGCTAGTTCCGTCTTTGAAAAAATCAAAGGCTTCTTCAATTCTTCTGATTGACTGATCAACAGAGTCTCTAAATGTCAAACCATCGTAACTAAAAGCAGTTGTAACAGATGTCACCTTCATGTCCGGATTGAAAGTGACAATCGAATTTGTGTCAGTATCAAATTCTAAATCAAAACTCAAATCAATGCTAGAATTTGATTGGTTTGCAGCAACATCTATTTCGATGTCTGCCGATGTTTCCAAGGAATCCGTCTGTTCGACAAGACCAAGATATCCATCATTCAAACCTGCATTTGCCGCTTCATCAATAGAAATTTGAGAATTCAGACTGATATCAGTATATTGTTTACTTGAAACAGAGAAGTTCCCGTCATCCTCAATTATTTCTAGTTGCAGGTCGTCAAAAGAAATTGATGTATTTACGAGTCCATTCAACCCAGAAATGGTATGACCACCAACATCTACAGACAAGTTATTCAATGATATCGATTCAAAATTTATGTCATCAGAAAGCAAAACATCGTAATAATCCGTATTTCCCTGTTTTGTCAATTGAACATCTGACGAAGTCAACGCAAAAGAACCGCTAATAAGGTCATTTATAGAGAGATTTGACCCATTATGCTTTACTGATTCATTTTCGGAAAGGCTAATATTATTAGTAATTTCAGTTATTAGCTGCTGGTTAATCCAATCTACAGCAGCATCTTCAGCCGTGGCACTAAGCATTTCCCTTTTTTCAAGAGATTCGATTTTATACACGTTGCAATTATCTTTCCTAGACATTCTATTGTTCTTTCTAGACATACGCTGAATCCTTAAAGATGAAGTAATAACTTATGATGGTTTAGTAGTTCTTTACACAGCGAACACTCGCTCCCCATTTTTTTTCACAAGCGGAATCAAATGATGAATATTTTGAAATTCCTCCCCCTCTGCATCTATCTTCACGCGATGGATACTCTTCTGGATAGTCATAAGAAGCAGCATTATTCTTACCTACAAAAACATTATTTATAAGTTTTTCGTAATCATATCCCCGATACCCAGCAGCAACAAAACTCATTCCAGATGTATTCAAACCTATACTTACCGAAAAAGATACTTCCGAAGCAAGTGAACTCATTCTGTCCTCGATATAAGTGCTTCCGCCTGTCGCATAAGATACGGCGAGCATTTCCAGCTTAGTAATCAAGTGCCAACCGTTCGGGCAAATTCCCTGGTGGAACCCATCATGGTCGGGATCTATCAGGTCGGCACAGCTCTTGCTATTGCACTCATACGGCAGCGCCATCATTTCGGCCCACTGGTAGAGTCCGCCCCACCAGTCGTTGCAATATTCAACGCTATCGTTATAGCAATACATTTCAACCTTGTCGTCATCGTCCTGTTCATTTGCACCAAGCGTTATCTTTTCATGGTATTTTAGGTTCTGCGCAAAAACTGTAAAAGTGATTTTAGGAATGCTGTCCGGACCGTACTTATTCGTTATTTCAATGGTCGCATACTTCGTTCCATCACGAGTGTCTTCATATTCACCATAACTCAAGTTATAACGTAAAGGACTCGGCAAGGCTTCATAGCCTCGGCTACTGCTGCTATGGGCGACGGAACTAGATGAGGGAGGAAGATAAACGACCCACACACCATCTACACATTTGGCGAATTCATCTCCTATTTTTTTCTTTAAGCCTTCTTTTGGGCAAGGTCCCCCCATTACATCTTTAGAACTAGAAGAAGATACGGAAATTTCACTCGAAGACGAACTAACCGACGAACTGGACTTATCCTTGTTACTACTAGAAGAATCACTAGTCTTTACAGAACTTGAGCTCTTGGAGTCAGATGAGTTCTTTGTTTCTTTCACGGAACTACTTGATACTTCGACAGGCTCTGAGCCCTTGACACTACTGGAAGACTTGCCTTTTTCTGTAGATTCATTTCCTGACGACTTCCTGTCAACAGAAGATGACGACTCATCCAAATCAGAAGTTTCTACCGATGAACTGGAAGTACTGGTTTCGTCGGAACTAGCCGACGAAGAGTCATCGCAAGCCGAGAACGCAAGCATTGCAAAAGCTACAGCGCTCACCAAGCCGAGTTTCTTTATCGTTTTCATTATCCATTCTCCTGTTATTAAACTTTTATGTTGCCACTGTCGCCCAGGTTGTCCGGGTCTATAGAGAGCAGGGCTTGAATGTCCGCAGCGCTCAGCGGTGCGGACTGTTGTATTTCAAAATTTTTCTGAGAGTTTATTATCAAGTCCTTGTTTACGGACTTGACTATTTCGCCGGAATCTTCTGCCACATAAAGCCCAGTCTCGGGGTTACGGACAAATTCCGTATTTGCAAGCTGCTTGATGCTCGCCCTGGTCAAGAAGTCGGCGTCGGTCGGGGTCACATTGACGGGCTGTTCTATCTCGCCAATCACCGCCGGGGCCTCGATAACGGCTTCGGGCTGTTCAATGCCGCCCGGCAGCACGATGTCGCCCGGTGCGCCATCCATCATCTGACGCCGTTCCAGCGACTCGATTATAAACAGATTTTCCTTGTCCGCGGGCACTTGAATCTATCCTTCTACTTCCCTATCCAGGGCAACAAGGGTATCACTTTTCGATTTTTTAAGACCGGTCACGATATGCTTCGATTGCGTCGTCAAAAAGAACTGCACTTGCGGGAATGTTTCCTTGAGTCGTTCCACCAAACCCACCTGCCATTTGGGGAGCAGGTGCAACTCGATTTCATCAATTATCACAATGGCCGGCATTTCGAGCGGATAGGCGCTTTGCGGGTTGGCCATTGCAATCCTGCGGGCAATGTCGCCCACCAGCGCGATATAAGCCTTTTTGCAATCCGACAACCGACTAAAGTTGGTGGTTTTGCCATTCCTCACGACAACGAACGAAAGCGGGTCGCGCTTTACGCGGAGCTTGTCGTAACCCGGCAAAAGGTTCCTGATTGCAGAACGGACGGTAACAAGCTGCAATTCACCAATGAACATCTCGCCCAGTTCACGGTAGAGTTCGTTTTCCATATCCTCGCGTTCTCGAAACCACTGGAAAAACGAATGGAAATTGACAGAGTTGTTCAGATTGCAGTCAAAGGCATCCAGGGGGCCATGTTGGAACTTTTGGCGCACTTGCAAGGGCACGGCATCGACACCCCTGTTGACGGAGTAGAAATTAACCAGGGGCAAGTTGTGTTCCTTGCCGTCCGCAAAGACTTCCATCTTGGAGTCAACGAAACGGTTCAGTTCGGCCCTGCGGGCCAGCCTGTCAACGGGTTTCCTGTAAGAAGCTCGCTTCTTGAATAGCGACCAGCGAACAGTCTTGTCGTGTTCTTCGACCTCAATTTCTATGAAGCAATAGGGCTGGCCATTGGTGATGTCGCATTCATCCAGCTGGACTCCCTTGCCATTCGGGCTTTTCAGGCGGGCCACATACCACGAGAACAAATACTGCATCGCGACAAGCACGGTCGTCCTGCCCGCACCGTTGCCACCCACAAAAACGACTATTCCAGAATCCCCGAACGAAAGGTCGAGATTTCGGATTCCTCTAAAGTTTTCAATCCTTAGTCGTTTTACTCTCATGACTCTGCTTCTTTAAGAAATTCCCTCCTCCCCCTCCCCCAAAGAGATTGGACCTTGGGGGGCGGTCGGGGCGGGCGTTACTTGGCCGACTTGCCAGTGGCCTTGACGGCCGCGGGAGCGGCAGGGGCTGCCGCCGGGGCGGTGTTCACGCCGATGTCGAGCGGGCCGTACTTCTTTTCGTAGGCGCGCACGGTGGCGCTG
>NZ_FRBF01000038.1 GCF_900142545.1 Fibrobacter sp. UWT2
CGATGTGGTACTTGCAGTTCCATGTGGTATGAGCTGTCGATTTATTTCTATCATTCATTTTAAATCCTTTGAAATTATTGTTATGCAGTTGGCAGGCCGCATTTCAATTATAATCAAAGGATTTCTTTTTTCAGCACCGCCAGAAGGCTTCTTTAGAACCACCAGCCTAGCTGGTGGTTTTCGTTCTTACAAAAATAAGGCGACCTTTCGGTCGCCTTTGCTTTTTACAATTCCGTAGCGAATTCGCTCATGGGCTTGCGCACGGGGTGGCGCGGCGAGGGGCCGCCTTCGGCAGGATCAGCGTAGCCAACATCCAAGAAACAAGCCAATTTGAGGTTTTCCGGGAAGTCGAAAGCCTTTTCGATTTCAGAGGCGTTGAAGCCGCGGGGCCACAGGGTAGCAAGGCCAAGATCAGTTGCCTGCATCATCATCGAGGTCGTCACGATGCTCGAATCCATGTCACCACTCACAAAGTCGTCGTGGTAAGTCACGGGAGAATAGCACTTGTCCTTGTCGTAGCAGACCATGAGCACCACAGGGGCGTTGTAGGCCATGCGGGTAATGCCGCGGAGCTTGGCTAGGGCTGCCTCGGACTTGAGTACCTTCACGGTCACCGGCTGGCCATTCACGGCCGTCGGAGAAAGGCGGCCCGCTTCGAGCACGAGGGCGAGTTTTTCGGGTTCCACAGCCTTGTCGCTAAATTTGCGGCAGCTGTAACGTTCTTTGGCAAGAGTGATGAAATCCATAGTAAACAGTGGTTAATGGTTAGTAGACTGTGGTTATTTTAGAGGACAAATAAGGCTAGGACTACGATTAAAGCGATAAACGGAATTGCAAAAATCGAGAGGAAACGCAGGCAATAGAGCGCGACTTTCAGGTTCCAGAAGAAGAGTCGCCACCTCCCCCGCTTTGTCGAGGCAATTTCTGCTTGACAATCAGGGCAAATGTTCCCCACCTTGTTGCGGTAACGGATAGCAAGGTTACTCTGCATCGGGGACATCCCGACCTTGTCGTTAAATTCCTTGTTGCAAACGGAGCATGTGCACTGCATATTGGAAATTATAGTAAATAGTAGGAAGTAGACAGTAGGAAGTAGACAGAAACAGAAGGTTAGTTCGAGGAAGCCTTAAAGAAGGTCGTAATGGTCAGGGAATCGCTATCACCCTCAAACCAGCCTCCGAGATAACCGTACCGCAAGACCCAAGTAATTACGGTATCTTTTTCGAGCGGCGCTTCCAGTTTATTTTCAAGGAAGAAAGGGTATTTCTCATAAACAGTCGGATAACTTCCTAAAAGAGACCCAACCACCTCCACGGCTGTTGTACACACGGTCTTGTCCCCTTGTTTTGTACAATGGCTCCGGTGGCCTTTTTCCGCCCATTCAGGCAAGCCTTCTACCGTAATATAGTACCCCGTAAACAAGGAGTCCATTCCAAAAATCGGTTTTCGGGTATCCAGCGTGTCAAGCGCCATGCGGAATGCCGAAGTATCAAAGGGAGGTGCATTGACGGCAGGAACATAGTCCGTCCAAGCATTAGGGCCATAATTCAAGAAGGTCGTATCGTAAACGTCCGTGTAAAGTGTCGGCAAATGCATCGTATCGCGATAAACCCGGTCATGTACGCACTTAAAACCGGAGCGACGGCACATCATCGAGCCAATCTCATGCCCCTCAGGAACATAAACAACAGGTGGGTTCGGGAGCGCCACCGCTTGTGATTGAGAGAGTTCGGTTGAATACTGGACGGTATAACAAATTATGCCTGTTTGGCAACTAAACGTCTTTTGCGTGGAATCCAGTTTGCAATAAATAGGAGGACGGCCGCAACGATAAGGATTCTCAGGGCGTTCATCAACGCGGATACCCACAAGCGTGTCGTAGTCATCAACAAACCGGTCAAAATATTTGAATCCGATATAGTCATGTTTTGTAACCACCGTATCTTCATAAGCGGTATCGCGATAAACAATCACCGTATCGCGAATAAAGACCGTATCGCAGCGGGCCTGCAAAGAATCCCACTCTTCCTCTGGCAAAATCTGATTTTTTCCAGCACTGCACCTGCCATCGGGATCATACCCCTCCGGTAGCGGATTTAAAGTGCCGCCATCGCATGAAGTCAGCACCACCGCGGCAAGCGACATCAAAAGAGTTAAGAACAAACGAAGCATATCGGCAATTATAGTAAATAGTTGGCAGTTAGCAGTTGGCTGTAATTAACGGTCTGTTTCTTTAACGCAATCTTGTTTTTTTCATACAAAACGCCAAAAAAAGCACTATTGTAAACAAAAATTTCTATCATTGGCGTCAAAAAAAATAAGGAGAATACGGTGTTTATCAAGCGCCTTTCAATGGCTGCATTGTGCGCAGCATTTGCAACAAGTATTATATCTTGTAGCAACGACGAAACAATCACTAACGACAATCTCAGTATCGTCAGTTCCCTAGATCCAGAAGACTGTAACGACAAAACCGAAGGAACGATGAACTTCGTGAAGCCCAAAGCCACGATGTACATCTGTTCCGAGGGCGAATGGATCGCAATGAACGACCAAGAAGCGATCAAGTACCGCTGCGAAGCCAAGGAACTGAAAGACAAATCCGGTTTTGCCATTGTTTGCGACGGCGATACAATTGGCACCGTGAAAAACGGCAAAGACGGCGAAGACGGTGCAGATGGCAAGAATGGAACAAACGGTGTTGACGGCAAGAACGGCAAAGACGGCACCAATGGCACGAACGGAACCAACGGAACAAATGGCATAAGTGTCGACACCGTTGCCGTCAAAAAGGCCATTCAAGAATCTTTCAGCAGCGCACAAAAGCAGAACCAAACGGAAATTGAAAAAGCCCAGAAAGATATCGAAGAAGCCCTGAAAAATTTAAGTTCGGCATCTGCAAAGAATCAGAAAGATGTTGAAGAAGCCCTCAAGAGCTTGAGCAGCGCCTCTAGCAAGCTTGACGAAGAAATCAACGACAAGTTCAACGACGCCTACAGCAGCTGGAATGCAGAACTAGAAGACAAGTCTTGCGCCATCGTCGATACGGTTCGTGACAACGAAAAGGCTATTATCACCGTGACAATCCGTTGCGGCGAAGCCGAAACCAAGATGGAAATCCCGTTCACGCCCGTGAACGAGGACCTCGCCAAAGTGTACAAGAAGCATGTTGTCGTGCGTTTCCCGGTGCAGGCCAACAAGGAAACGAAAACTGACGACATCTACGAGGAAATCTGGAAGAACCTCAAAGGTGGCGACAATGCAGAACTTACCGTGACGGACCTTGACGAAAAGTTCGCCCCGAGCGGCAAGGTGTTTATGCAGGACTTGTTCGCCTCTGCCAATAAATCCTTTGTGACAATCGAAGAAACTAACGAAAAGGCGGTGGAATACAAGGTTGCCCGCCTCGAAGGGGATCTCGACATCACGAACCTTACGACCCCGGTTGTGAAGCTCCGCGTCAAGCTGAACTTGAGTAACAACGCTTTCGGCGCCTTTGGCGGATTTGGCTCGAACGCAACGGATGTCATTTACAACGCCTATGCAGACTTGTCCGATGCGTCCGATACGGTTGTCATCGACTTCTTGACCGACTACAAGGCCGCCCGCGTAAAAAAGTTGGTTGACGATAGTAACGGTTTTGGTGTTGCAAACGAGCAGGCGAACAAGGAACTTGCCGGAGCCCTTTATTTGGAAAACAGCGAAGAATATCCGTCTTTCGAACATTATGCCCCCGATCAGATTGGCCTGGCCGAAAACTTCAACAGCATCGTGTGGGTAATGGCCCTCATTGACCAAAAAGACAAGACTCCGGGCTTTAACCCGGTCTATAACGCTTTCCGCAATGTCTTTGCCGAAAACGGCAACTTTAACACCGCCGTCAATACGACTTACGCAGGCAAGGAACACAGCATGTTCTTTGTAGACTACCTCGCTTTGCTTATCGACGCGAACTTCTTCAAGAGGAACCAAATGCAGCATGGCGACTCTACTACTGAAACGAATGTCTGGAGTGGTACGGATGCCGTCTATTACAAGATTTTGCAGAATGGATTTGTGGAAGCCTATAAGCTTAAAGTCGAAGACGCAAAGGTTTTCAATGATCCGTCTGGCTATAGCAGCAAGGTGTATAAGTCTGATGTCAAAGGGGGATATTTCCATTACTTTGAATATATCGAAAACGAACAAGGTTGGTATCCTGTAACACTTTGGGCTGTAGGTGTTGCAACGGTGAAAAAAGTTTGCGATGCTGACGCTGTTAATTCGACCTTCTTCTATAGCTTTGAAGGTCTTGATGATAATGCCGTTTGTGTATGCGACAATGGAAACTGCGGCTGGCAAGATGCTGAAAATGTATGCTTGGGCCGTAATAAAGGAGATAAGGGATCGGCGTTCATTGACGGGGAAATTCAAGAGTATGAGTGTGTCAAAGAGGAATGTAATCTGCCTGATTCTACTGCTTGCAATAATCTTGGACTTGTGCCTGGTGTTCCTAGTTCTTCGAGCTCTTCCGGTGAATATTCTGAACAGGACGGCATGACCCCGGAAGAACAGGCCAACAATCCGGAATCCAAGGTTTACCTCGGTGAATGCAATGTCGACAACGCTGGCGAAGAAAAGCTGCTCGACATCAGGAATGCGGAACTTGCCACGACAACGAGCAAAAAAACCTTTGTATGCGACGGCTCCAAATGGAGAGTGAAAAATGAGTTGGATGAGAAATATGGTACATGTACAAAAACCGTGATGGGAAAGGGAGTCGTCAAGGAAGAAAATGGTTCCGCATATTATAAGTGCGATTACCTTGATAACGAAAAAAAATACGAATGGGTCCCTGCTGAAGTGCGTGACAATGTTTTAGGTGTAGCTTGCCATTATGGCTATGTCAGTGAAAAAGTGGTTACTGAATCCGGTTATGAATATGTTTGTGAAACAGTAGAGGATTTAGACAACTGGGGTAACCATATCCATGAATGGCGTGAACTTAGCTTTGAGGATATCTATGGCAAATGCGATGAAGATAAGATGAAAAATCAAACCAAAGTAGCTGTTTACAGAGGGGAAAAATACAAGTGTAACTACATTTCTGGAGGTTCTTCCAGCGGATACTCTTGGGTTAAAGCAAGCGATTTGGATGAAAACGCAACGCTTGGAATTTGCACGAGAAATCGATCAAAAGAAAAAGATGTCGCTATAGTCGGTGACGCATACTATGAATGTCTTTATAATAATAACGTAGAAGGAATCCCCGCAAGTTCTTCCTCCACAGATTGGCTAAAAATTGATGAAAATGAGTACCTTAACGCCAAGCTTGGTAATTGCGATACCGATAGAGGTGATACTAAAAACATTGCAGACATTAAGAGCGAAACCCTCAAGGATGGTAAAAGCCACAGTTTCAAGTGCTCTATAGCTAAAGAAGTCGAAAATGACAATGGTAAGTGGGTTGACGCCTCCACAGACATTGCTCTCGACCAGATTTGCAACAGAGATAACGAAGATTCAACTGTTACCAAAGAAAGCGTAATCTATGTCTGTGCGTACAAGGATGAATCATTCATGTATCAGTGGATTACTTTTGATGAGTACTGCGAAACTAATGGTAAAAATTTGACATATGGCGGGTATCTTGACAATCCGTCTAGTTCTTCTAGTATGGCTCACTGTGGCGGAAGTCATGAATGTCAAACGGAAACCGACAAGAAAATCTGCTATGTCGGTACCGAGTCTTTCGTCAAATTGGATAGCGCGTGGCAATCTGTGGCAGAATATTGCGATAAACATTCTACAGGTTCCGCCTGTGAATTTGTTAATCATGAAGGTGAAGATATAACTAAGTCTACTCTTAAGTATTACGAACAAACGGAATACTACGTATATACAGTACAAGGTTATAAGAAAGCAGAAACTGCAGAAGAATATTGCAATAAGTTTAATCCGAATCATGAAGGGGTCTGCGTATTTGGATTTGACGTTTATTATTATTGCGAAGGTTCCTGGATCCTTAACAATGTAGGCTGCCTGACCCGCGGATAGAATTTGTACTAGAACATGAAAACATCCCCGCAAATGCGGGGATGTTTTTATTATAAGAGAAAAACCCGGACGAACCGGGTGAAAAAATATTATATCGCGAACTTCGTTGCATCAGCCAACTGCACGCTCGCGATGCGGGAAATACCCTTGATTTCCTGCGTCACGCCGTAGAGCATGTCGGCTTCGGCCATGGTACGCTTGTTATGCGTCACCACGATGAACAAGGTCTGCTTGCTGAATTCGCGGAGGAGCGCCATGAAGCGGCCCACGTTAGCGTCATCAAGCGGACCGTCAACTTCGTCCAGCACGCAGTACGGCGACGGCTTTTCCATGTAGATAGCGAACAGCAAGGCCGTTGCAGTCAGGGCGTGTTCACCACCGGAAAGCGCCTTGATACCGCGCATCTTCTTGCCGGTCGGGCGCACGTTGATTTCGATGTCGGCATCGAGGATATCCATGGGCTTGCCCATTTCGTCCACCTTCTCGACAAGGCTCATCTTGGTTTCGCCGTTCAGGAACAGCTTGCTGAACACGAACTGGAAGTTCTTCTGGATGCGGGCAAACGTATCGAGGTAACGGCTGCGGGCAATGTCGTCGAGCTTGGTGATGGTGCGGTCGAGCGAGGCGCGGGCGCGATCCAAGTCGTCGAACTGCGCTTCCACTTCCAAAAGGCGCTTCTTTTCGTCTTCGTAGTCTTCCATCACGTTCACGTTGATGGGGCCCAGTTCCTTGATCTTTCCGCGGAGTTCGCGAATTTCACGGTCAGCTTCAGGCTGAGAGTATTCGACTCTTTCCACATCTTCGGGGTTCGCGAGGTCGACGCTGTATTCGTTTGTAATACGTTCGGTAAGGCGGTCGATATTTGCCTGCAAGGCTTCCTGCCTGCGGCCCACATCGTTCAATTCCTTCATCTTCTCGATCATGTCGTCGCGGAGGCGGTTGACTTCACTACGCCATTCTTCGAGGTCGCCCGAAACAAGTTCATACTTTTCGCGGGCCAAATCGCGCTGGTTTTCGAGTTCGCGAAGGGCAGAATCCTTACTCTGCACCTGGTCGGCAACGCCCTTGGCGTCTTCTTCGTTCTTCTCGATGTTGGCGCGGTTCTTTTCAATTTCTTCGCCACGACTGCGGACAGAATTTTCGAGGAAGTCGACCTGTTCGGCAATGGATGCCAAGCGGTTCGTATTCTGCGTAAGCTTGGCGTTCTTGTCTTGAGCAGAACGTTCCAACTCGCGAACTTCTTCTTCCTTTTCGCGGAACATGGTATCCTGTTCCGAAAGTTCGTCGTTCACGCGGGCATATTCGTCTTCGGTACGTTCCAAGGTAGCAAGGGCTTCGTTCAATTCCTGGTCGCTATTCTTGGATTCCTGAGCCAAACGAATCTTGTTTTCAGCGTTCTGGACTTCGGTCTGCAACTGGGCCAAGCGGCGGTCGCAACCGGCAACAATATTGTTCTGGATTGCAATGCCGGCACTGGCGCCACGCTTCATATCCTGCTTTTCGCGGATTTCGTCGTCAATGGACGAAAGCATCTGGGCGTCTTCATCGACCAGGGACTGGAGGCGAGAAATTTCTTCTTCGGCCTGGGCCGCTTCGGCGACCACGCCTTCCAAGAGGCCGTTCGCCTCGGCAATTTCATTCTTGCGGCTAAGGGTGCCCGATGTTGCGGTACCGCTGCTCACAAGGCCGCTCGTACGCACAATGGCTTCCGGAGCCACAAAGCACAAGTCATCGCCGCGCATGGCACGAGCCAAGCGCACCGCCGTTGCAAGGCTATCCACCAGGTAATAGCGGGAAAGAATCGCCTTGAGCCATTCCGATACGGCGCCCTCGGCCTTCACATAGTCATTCAGGCAACCGACGACGCCATCGCCCACAACCGAGCCGGCGTATGCCGTGGATGCCTCGCCCACCAGGGCCAAAATCGCCTTACCGACGTTTTCGCCCTTCATGGATTCAATCGCTTCGATCGCCGCATCGTCCGAGGACACCACCACGGCATCCATCAAGTCACCGAGGGCGGCCTCCACTTGGGCGGCGTATTCAGGAGCCGCTTCGATACTTTCGGCAAGGAGCCCGCCCACCAGGTTCGCCTTGTGCTCCATAAGCCAGCGGCTAGCGTCGGTTCCTTCGTTCGCCACGCTTTCGAGCACATCGATTCTCGACTGCAAGCGGGCTTCTTCATTCATCAAATCCTGGAACTTCTTCTGGGCATCCAGAAGTTCAGCGCGCTCGCCATCCAGGCGTTCTTCGCGGGTAGCACGCTGTTCCGTCAGGCGTTCCAAATCGCTGTCGGCAGATTCAACACCCGCATTAATTTCATTAAGAGTCGTCTGGGCCGATTCCTTCTGGCCACGGACAGAATCCATTTCGCTCTGCCACTTTTCCAGGTTCGCCTGCAAAAGGGTGGATTCCGCATCCATGCGCTCGAAGCGGCTCTTCAAGGAGTTGGCTCGGTTGGTCGCCTGCAGACGTTCGTTGGCAAGCTCTCTCGACCTGCTCCGCAAGTCGTCCAGCTTGTCACGCATGACCTGCAAAATTTCACGTTCCCGCTCCAGAATGGCGTTCATTTCGTCCACATCGTTGTCGGAACTGAGTACCGCATTCTCTTCTTCGAGGCGTTCGCGTTCCTGCAACAGTTCCTGGACTTTTCCCTGGTTGCGGTCGATTTCTTCCTGGGCCTTTTCGTTGGCGGCTTCCAAGTTCGAAATCACGTCGCGGAGGCGGCCCATGCTGTTATTCAAGTCATTGAGCTCGATGGTCGCCTTTTGCACCTCGCGTTCCAAGTCGCGGTAGGCGTTTTCGTCTTCGGCAATCAGGAGCTTCTTTTCGTCGATTTTCGTCTGGAGGACCGTGGCATTGGTCTTGGAATTTTCCACATCGTGGTTCAGACGGCGGGTTGCGGTATCGAGGGTCGTCAAGCCCTCTTTCATGTCTTCAAACTTGTCGATACTGACCGAGAGGTCCAGTTCACGCAGGCGCTTGCTCAAGCGCTTGAACTCGTTCACCTTTTCGGCCTGCGTCTCGTACAGCTTTACGGAACGGCGCACGCTGCGTAGGTTGTCTTCCACGCGTTCCATGTCCATCTGCACGCGTTCCAACTGGCGGCGAGTTTCCTTGCGCTGCTGCTTGTACTTGCTCACGCCGGCGGCTTCTTCGAACAGCACGCGGCGGTCGTCGGCCTTGTCACTCAAAACCGCCTTGATCATATCGGCGTTCATCTGCGAATAGGTGCTGGAACCGAGGCCCGAGTCAAAAAGCAAGGCATGCACGTCGCGCAGGCGGCATTCCTGGTTGTTGATCAGATATTCGCCCGAACCATCACGGTGCACGCGGCGGGTCACAATCACTTCGGAATATTCAGAATTCAGGGTTCCGTCGCTGTTGTCAATCACAATAGAGACTTCAGCGAGGCTCATGGCGGCACGTTCTTCGGTACCGCTAAAAATCACGTCCTGCATCTTGCTCATACGGAGCGATGCAGCCTTCTGTTCACCCAGAACCCAACGGATAGCGTCGGTAATGTTCGACTTACCGCACCCGTTCGGCCCCACCACGGCCGTAAGACCCTTCGTGGGGAAGTTAATTTCGGTCCTCTGGGCAAAGGACTTAAAGCCAAAAATCTTTAGTTTTGTAATCTGCACTTCAAAACGAAAGATAAAAATGATTTCTCTATATAAATGCCCAAAACAAGCTAAAAAAACAAAAAAACGGAGTTTCTTTCCCAAAGTATTCCAACTTGGACTACATTTTCAGTAAAAAAACGAAAATATTGTCATTTATTAAATAGTCGTCCCTTAAAATCCCGCCCAGCCCGCATAACTATTGGGAAAAACTGATTTCTACCCTGTGAAAATATTGCAAGGTTTTCTAAAATATGAC
>NZ_FRBF01000039.1 GCF_900142545.1 Fibrobacter sp. UWT2
GGCTATACTGTTGCTTCCTTTGCCGGGAAGGGGTGAATAAAAACGGCGAACCTCCTTATCCTGCGCTCGCGAAGTGACTTTTTAAGGGTCAACTAATATAGACTTATTCCCCACCGGTTTAAAGGGTTTTTGAACAACGTTTTGTTGTATAAAATTCATCAAGTGCCGTTTTTAGCTTAAAATAAGCAATTATAAGATTATTTTAAGCATTCTGTAACAAATAAACTACTTTGAAAATGCCGTTTTTAGCGAAATTTCGGGGGTCAAAAGTGACAAAAATCACGTTTGGAGCAGCTATTCGACCGGCAAAATCTTGGTATGGCGCATAAACGCAAGGGTTTCTTTTTCGCCCTTTTCGGCAAGCATCTTTAACAGGTAAAGCAACTTCTTGTAAGTCGTCTCCGTCATTTTTTCGTGGGCGGTACTTTTGGTGAGGTACAGCAGCGGAGATTCTTGCGTGTAATTTAATTTGTTGTAAGTCTTGGACGCAGCTACGCGATCACAGAACATTTCCTTGATGTAGCGATCCGGCATATCCATCGGCACCAGCTTTTTAGTCGCCATTTCGTAATCGTACCAGAATTCAAAATGGTGTTTGTTACGCCCCTTGTGGTGCATCCATGCAAGGCTGTAGCCCTTGGCATTGCGTTCACCATTGTTGGGCGACTGGTCACCCATATAGTACTTTGCCCCGGGAATAAACTCCGTCGGACTATACTTGGAAAGATCGTGGAACAAGCCCTGAAAACCAATTCCCGCCTTGAAACACAAGCGAACGACCTCGTTACGGTGCTTGGTAATCGTTATAAAATGTTTAATAGGATGAAAACTCACAAGCCCAATTATAGTTTTTTCTACATTTCCATTCGAAATTTGGCGTTAGAACGCCACCGAATTTTTAAAAGACACAAAAAGAGGATTATTATGCCGAAACTTCGTTCGCTCAAGACTATGGAAGGCCGTGAAATGGCCGGTGCACGCGCCCTTTGGCACGCAACTGGAACCAAGGTGGAAGACTTTGGCAAGCCCGTCATTTGCGTGGTGAACAGCTATACCCAGTTTGTTCCGGGCCACGTTCACCTGAAAGACTTGGGCCAGGTAGTCGCCCGCGCGATCGAAGCAGCCGGTGGTGTCGCTAAGGAAATGAACACCATCGCCGTCGATGACGGTATCGCCATGGGCCACGACGGCATGCTCTACAGCTTGCCCTCTCGCGACCTCATCGCAGATTCTACCGAATACATGGCAAACGCCCATCGCGCCGACGCCCTCGTTTGCATTTCTAACTGCGACAAGGTGACTCCGGGTATGCTCATGGCTGCCATGCGCCTCAACATTCCGGCAATCTTCGTGAGCGGCGGCCCGATGGAAGCTGGCCACGTGACCACGAAGGACGGCAAGGACCGCGCCCTCGACTTGATCGATGCCATGATTGATTCCGCTGACAATACCATCAGCGACGAAGAAGTGGCCGCCATCGAAGCTAACGCATGCCCGACTTGCGGTTCCTGCTCCGGCATGTTCACCGCAAACTCCATGAACTCCCTTACCGAAGCCCTCGGCCTCAGCTTGCCTGGCAACGGCACCATCGTTGCAACGCACGCCGAACGTAAGAAGCTCTTCGAAGCAGCCGGTAAGCGCATCGTGGAACTCTGCCACCAGTATTACGACTTGAACGACGAAAGCATCCTTCCGCGCAGCATCGCTACGAAGGACGCCTTCGAAAACGCCATGCGCCTCGACATCGCCATGGGCGGTTCCTCCAACACCGTGCTCCACTTGCTCGCTGTCGCTCAGGAAGCTGGCGTCGACTTCACCATGAAGGACATCGACCGCCTTTCCCGCAACACGCTGTGCATCTGCAAGGTCGCCCCGACCGTTCACAACATCCACGTGGAAAACGTGAACCGCGCCGGTGGCATCATGGGTATCCTCGGTGAACTCGACCGCATGGGCCTCATCCATAAGAATGCAAAGACCGTTCACGCCGCCACCATGGGCGAAGCTCTCGAAGTGAACGACCTCAAGCGTAACCCGAGCGCCGAAGCCAAGCAGCGCTACCTCGCTGGCCCGGGCCGCAAGTACAATATCGAAGCTTTCTCTCAGAACTTCATGTATCCGAATCACGACCTCGACCGTGCCAACGGCGCTATCCGCGATGGCGAACACGCTTACACCAAGGACGGCGGCCTCGCTGTTCTGTACGGTAACCTCGCTATTGACGGCTGTATCGTGAAGACCGCTGGCGTGGACGAATCCATCTGGAAGTTCACCGGCCCGGCAATCGTGTTTGAAAGCCAGGAAGAAGCTGTCGAAGGCATCCTCGGCAACAAGGTGAAGGCTGGCGACGTGGTCGTTATCCGCTACGAAGGCCCGAAGGGTGGCCCCGGCATGCAGGAAATGCTCTACCCGACCTCTTACCTCAAGAGCCGTCACCTCGGCAAGTCCTGCGCCCTCCTCACCGACGGTCGTTTCTCCGGCGGTACGAGCGGTCTTTCCATCGGTCACGCTTCTCCGGAAGCTGCCAACAAGGGTAACATCGGCCTCGTGCACACGGGCGACGTTATCGAAATCGATATTCCGAACCGCACCATCAATGTGGAACTCACCGACGCCGAACTCGACGCCCGCCGCAAGGAAATGGAATCTCGCGGTGCCAAGGCTTGGAAGCCGGAAACCCGCAACCGCGTGGTGTCCAAGGCTCTGCAGGCATACGCTGCCATGGCCTCTTCTGCAGACAAGGGCGCTGTGCGCGACCTGAGCCTCATTGGTGTGAAGTAATTAAAGGAAAGTAATGGATTCTCTCCTTAAACCTTTTATGAATTCCCGCAAGGTGTATGTTCCGGGTAAAATGTACCCGGACATCCGCGTGGGAATGCGCGAAATTTTGACTGAAGACCCCGAAACGCCTGTCGTGACGGTGTACGATACGAGTGGCCCTTACAGCGATGTAGACGCCAAGCTCGACGTAACGAAGGGTATTGAACGCTTCCGTGAACCGTGGATTATGGAACGTGGTGACGCCGAAGAACTCGACAACATGACGTCTGCTTATGGCCGCGCCCGCCGCGAAAACCATGAGCTCGACCACCTGCGCTTTAACGCAGAGCACCACCCGCTCCGCGCCAAGGTTGGTCATCACCTGACGCAACTCGACTACGCCCGCAAGGGAATCGTCACCAAGGAAATGGAATACGTGGCCATCCGCGAAAACCAGCGCCTTGACGAGTTGCAGGCCCAGGGTAAAATCCAGGTGGCAGGCTCCCCCATTACGCCGGAATTTGTGCGCGACGAAATCGCCGCAGGCCGTGCGATTCTGCCGGGGAACATTAACCACCCGGAATGCGAACCGATGATTATCGGCAACCGTTTCCTCACGAAGATCAACAGCAACATCGGCAACTCGGCCATTACCTCTTCCATCGAAGAAGAAGTCGAAAAGATGGCTTGGTCTGTACGATGGGGCGCAGACACGGTCATGGACCTTTCCACTGGAAAGCACATTCATGAAACACGTGAATGGATTATTCGAAATAGTCCCGTACCTATCGGCACTGTGCCTATTTACCAGGCGCTCGAGAAGGTGAACGGCAAGGCCGAAGAACTCACGTGGGAACTGTACCGCGACACGCTCATCGAGCAGGCGGAACAAGGCGTGGACTACTTCACGATTCACGCGGGCCTTTTGCTGGAACATATTCCGCTGACTGCCAAGCGCACCACGGGTATCGTGAGCCGCGGCGGTTCGATTCTTGCCCTCTGGCAGATGCGCCACCACCAGCAGAACTTCCTCTACACGCACTTCCGCGAAATCTGCGAGATTCTCGCCGCCTACGACGTGGCAGTCTCGCTCGGCGACGGTCTTCGCCCGGGGTCGTTGGCCGATGCCAACGACGCGGCCCAGTTCGGAGAACTGGACACGCTCGGCGAGCTCACGAAAATTGCTTGGGAATACGGCGTGCAGGTGATTATCGAGGGTCCGGGTCACGTGCCCATGCACAAGATTCAGGACAACATGGCGCGCCAGCTCGAAAAGTGCCACGGCGCTCCGTTCTACACGCTCGGCCCTCTTACCACCGATATCGCCCCCGGTTATGACCACATTACGTCGGCCATCGGTGCGGCCCAAATCGGCTGGTACGGTACCGCAATGCTCTGCTACGTAACACCCAAGGAACACCTCGGACTCCCCGACCGCGACGACGTGCGCGCCGGTGTGGTCACCTACAAGCTCGCCGCTCACGCGGCCGACCTTGCAAAGGGCCATTTCGCAGCGCAGTTCCGCGACGACGCCCTTTCCCGCGCCCGCTTCGACTTCCGCTGGAACGACCAGTTCGCGCTTTCCCTGGACCCCGAAAAGGCCATGGAATTCCACGACAAGACGCTCCCCGGTAGCCAGGCCAAGAGCAGCCACTTCTGCAGCATGTGTGGCCCGAACTTCTGTTCGATGCGCATCACGCGTGCCGTACGCAACTTTGTGGCAACTGGCGAAGTCGGCGACGTGTAACACCTAAGCTCATTTATTAAAAGCAAAAATCCCTCGGACACTCGTCCAAGGGATTTTTCAATTACTGTTGTTGCGATTGTACTTCTGTTGCAGCAGGAGGTTGCGCTGCAGCATTATTCTCCGGCGCGACCTCTTTCGGCGGCACCTTATTTTTCACGCACCTGAGCGAGAACGCATTTCCGTCAAAATCCTCTTCGTTCTTGAATTCATCCTTACTGCTTACGACATACCAGTAAGCGGCTCCCGAACCAGCACCGCCTTCAGCCGCCCAGAAATACGCACTCGTTCCGAGTTCCGTATATTCGCCGTCATTGCGGAATCGAATACCCGCCGGCAAAGCGTTAAAGCCGCTCGCATTGTTGTTCTTAGTCATGTCACCCTGAGCCCAGCCTTCACGGCTCTTGAGAGCTGCAGCCAAGCCCTTGCGCTTGTTAATCGCAAATTGTCCTAACCGCATCCATTCTTCCTGTCGCGGAATATGCCAACCATCGGGGCAAATTCCCTGATGTTCTTCGACAACGGCTCCCTGCGACACGCTATCCAGCGAGTTTTCGATAAAGTCCTCGGGCAAGCGCATCGCTACATGCCACGGGTAAAGCCTTCCGTAATTGCGGCAACGGATATCCTTGTCCTCGTAGCAGAAGCTCCCCGGAGCGGCAAAGCGCAGATTTTCCGCCATCCATACATCCTCGCCCACGGCCAAGGTCTTGTAGCGGTTATCATCTCGCTTGTCGTAAATCGAAGTGCTGTCATAAATTTCATCGATATCGGGCGGATTCATCAAGCAGCGCACCGGATACGCCCTGCTCTTCAAGCTTGAATCCATCACGAAATCATCATTGCTATTCGGGAGCGTCCAAACAAACGCCCGCGTCGAATCAAGTTCATTCACCGTCCAGAAACCCGTAAAGGTTCCAATTCCAGAATACGTCGAAACAGAATCAACGGAATCGCGCACACCAGTGGCCAACGCCGTGAACCCGAAGCCGTTTTCGCCCATAAGCGCGAGATCGCTTTCTAGCCAGGTTTCTCGGGCTCGCAGGTTCGTTCCCACGCCCACCGCATCGTCAATATCCTTCAGGTAAATATTGAGCCTGTAAAAGTCAAGCGACGTCGGCACATGCCAGCCATTGGGGCAAACATCCTTCATCTTCGATGTTCCCGTAATATTGGTGGCGGCCTCCCACGTGTAAAGGCGCCCAAAGCGTTCGCAATTTTCCTCCATGTTGTCGTAGCAGTAGCTACCCGGCACCTTCACGTTCAAGTTATTGACCATCCACACCTGATCGCCAATATGAATCGTAAGCACAGCCTTGTTCTGCACATTGACCACCTGCGGAACCACCTTCGGGCGAGGCGGAGGAGGCGGCTCCCTAAAGGGATACACCTTGTTTTCGATACAGCGGATAGAGACGCCATCATCTTTGGAGGCGTAGACTTTGTCAAAAGACCTTGAATCGTACAGAACGCTCCAATAAATCGCCCCCACGTTGTCTATTTCGGACGAAGACCAGAACTGAGCCGAAGATTTCAAATCCATAAAGCCGGTATACTCGTTACGCACACCCGCCGGCAATGCATTAAAGCCGAATTCATCGGAACCCGCAGGCACACGCAGTTCCTTTTCCCATAAATCAGGAGACTTTAGGCTCAAACCGACGCCATCACTCTTGCCGATTCGCCCCACATAACGCTTTAGCGTCACCCAGTCCTTATTGGCCGGTAAACGCCAACCCGCAGGGCAAGCGTCATGATACGTTTTCCAGTCCTTTTTGGTAAAATCGATATCTGCAATGGAATGGTTATTGTAGAAATCCACCAGGCGCATCGCCATCGCCCAATTGTACAACCTGCCATATGTTTCGCAGTTGTAATCGCGATTGTCGTAGCACCAGCTCCCCTTCACATTGAAACGCAAATTCTCGGCAAACCAGCGCTGATTTCCAATCTGCACGGTCTTATACACGCGACCATCGCGTTTATCCTTGAAATCGGGCATTTTTAGAACATGCGCAAGCGCACCACTCGCCCCGCATAACAGCATTGCCAGAACAATTGTATGGATTTTCATTTTCGCCTCTCTCCAAGCAATATATACTCAAAACCATACAAAAGACAAACTAACGTAAACTTTCTTATTCCAAATTAAAAAAAGGGGGAAAATCCCCCTTCAATTACCTTACATTCACCCGGTGAACCTTAGCGCCGATTCGCACTACATAAGTCCCCGTAGCAAGATTCTTGATTACAGGTTCAGCTTCGGTAGTGAGTCCCCGCTGCACGACACGCCCCTGTAGATCCATGACCATGTATTTCCTTGCATCCAAGCTAGAGGACACCGGCATCTTCTTAATACCTTCAACGCCATCTTTGCTAAAGAACAGCGGACTATAGGTAGCCTGAACAACATCGTTCATCATGACCGAAACAGTAGCGGGATCATCAAGAGACGGATCCGTATTCCAGCGATAATCCTTCGATGCGCGCACTGAAATTGTCGCATAGCCATCGTTGAATTGAGCGTCTTCAAACAAGAACTCGACCTTTGCAGACGTCATATGGCCCTTGTACACATTGATTCCATTACATTCCTCGGTACACAAGTCATAAGTTCCATCTTTGGTAGGCTCAAGAATCGCCAAGTACAAGTCCAGAACAGATCCCGTACGGTATTCCTCGTAAGAACCATCTTCTTTAGGCACTTGTCCCCTAACGGCTTTAGGCGACTCACCCGTTGCAGGAATCTTTTCAATAAAGGTTATTTGCGGCGTAAAGAAGTTCAATTCCAAAGCGTTCTGTCTACCCACCAGGCCAATTTTGTACGACGTAACCGAGCCAAGCAAATCATACATGTCGACTGACGCATACACGGTATCTACACCGGAAGCCCCAATCAGACGCGGTTCCCCCACCTTTGAACCGACCCCAAAAAGTTGGACAGGTTAAAGTTAGGATAAAATTGAGTTATGGGTCCGGTATTGAACCGGGCTCATTCCGTTTAAACGCAGTT
>NZ_FRBF01000040.1 GCF_900142545.1 Fibrobacter sp. UWT2
AACTGCGTTTAAACGGAATGAGCCCGGTTCAATACCGGACCCATAACTCAATTTTATCCTAACTTTAACCTGTCCAACTTTTTGGGGTCGGTTCATCGAAGGGGTAGCCGGGGCGTTTGCCCCGTCTTTTACTTTATCGAAATCTTTTTCGTGCCAAAGCCGTCGACCTTGACCATGTAGATTCCACTTTGCATGTTGTCGAGGTTCAACGTGGCATGTCCTGCGTTAAGCTGCGCTGTTGCGACTTCTGCGCCGTTGATTCCCAAGACGTGCACCTTTGCGGTGCCGCGGGCGTTCACCGTAAGCGTACGGCCCTGAGTCTGCACCGAGAACTTTGCACTTGCGATAGCCTTAGACTTGATTGCATCGGGGTTGTATAGCTTAATCGGATTTTCATCGTAACGGGTAGCAAGTGCCATTAGGTACCAGGTGCTATGCGGTAGCCACTGTTCCACCCAACGCCAGTTGTTCCAAGGTTCTTCAGAGCTGAATCCTACGTAGGCAACGCCATCATCATCCCAGGCGATTCCCGAACCGTCTGTGCTCTTGCCCGTAATGCCGTTTGCGATGCCTCCCTTGAGGGTTGCGTCGTAGTCGGAGGTGCCGTCATACTTGGCGGGGTTCTTCTTGCCGATCCCGTACATCATGCAGGTGCCGTAAGGGTTCTTGCCCAAAATCCAGTCAAGCTGGTCGGTAGCGTACTTGTTGATGTTAGTGTCGAGGAGGCTTAAGTCGCTTGCGACAAGCGATGCCGCTGCCGAAAGGCTTGCGAGGCGAGCGTCTTCGCCTTGCCACCAGTACTTGCTTTCGTTGTCGTGCGGGATAAAGAATCCTTCCTTGATGTTTCCGCCGGTCTTGTAGGTCTGGCGGGCGTAACCGAACGGGTTTTCGACCTTATTTGTAATGGAAATGAGCCAGCTCAAGTGCTTGCGGACGGCCGCGAGTGCTGTCTTGTAGACAATTTCACCGTTGGAGGCGGAACAGTCCATGTCGGCGGGACATGGTTCGCGCTCAATCTGCATTTCTGCTTCGAGGAATCGCACCAAAGCAATCAGCGGAAGTCCTGCATCGCTTGCATGCCAGAACGGACGGGTCTTCGCGTCGTCACTCCAGAAATATCCGTCTTCGCTAATACGGGCAGCGAGGTGCCCGGCGCGGCTTTCCATATCGTCCATGTAGGAACCTTTTCCCGTAGCGAGGAACAGTTCCGTTGCCGCAAGGAGTGCGGTGTAGTCGTCGATAATATTTTCCTTGCCGTCGTCGCAGTAGGCGCAGTTGCCGCCGATGCTCTGCTTTTCAGAAAGGTGTGCGTAGGCTTTTTGGGCTGCCTCAAGGTATTGTTCGCTGGTGAATTGGCCTTTAACGCCAAGCTTTGCCACGCGGGCGAGGCCTGCGATTGCCATGCCGCCGCCTTCGCGGAAGGCTGTCTGGTAATTATTGCTCTTGACGCCGTCGGAACCGCTAAAGGCACACAGGTAGCGGCTGCCCATGCCCCAGTTGTCGAACACTGTCATATAGAAGAAACCCTGTTCGTCAAGCATGCGTACCAAGAAGTCTGCACCGTAGGCGGCTTCGTCTGCGGTTTTTGCCTTGGTGCTTGTAGATGCTAGGAGCTCAGGAATGCGCTCTGCCGTGAATGCGAGTGCCCATACCGTTAGGGGAATCTGTTGCGGATTCAAGTAGTTGGCGTAAGAAAGATGGCTCAGGTATTTGCTCACGTCGCCGCTCGCATCGTACCAGCCGCCGCGAACATCACGCGTGACGCCCGAACTCCCGTAAACGGAAACCTTCTGGTCCCATTCGAGAATGGGGGATTTGTCGGCACGGTCGTTGTAGAAATAGTCAAGCACCATACCGAGCGTACTTGTGGCAAGTTGATTGCCGCCTACAGAGAATTCCGCTGAAGTGGAGGGGTTGCCCGTGACATCGCCGATATAGTACGTTCCTGCATACATAAAACTGTAGGGGAGCTCGATGCGATAGTATTTCCCGCTTTTAGACCAATTGTCGGGATTTTCGCCTTTGCCAAATACGCCTTCCGCTAAAACTTGCGCGGGTAAACCTTGGGTTTGGGGCATGTTGTCGCGATTAAAGTAAAGGCTCCACTTGGTTCCTTCGAGTTCTTCGGTGCTTTGCACGACGGCCGAAAATGGCATGCCTAGGTCGTAGCCCGCTTCGTTAAGGAAAAACGTGTTGCCTGCGAATGCGGAAGCCGCAAGCGCGAAGGGGAGGAGTCTGCAAACTGTATTCATAGGCTTGAATATAATTTATTGCCCTTTGAATATCAATAAGAGGATGTAAAAGTGTGTTTATGGTCAATAATTATATACGCGATTTTTGCGTAAAATGTGAATGAGATGGAGAATATTCTCTTGCTGGACTATGAATTTTTTCAATCAAAGGGAGTCCGATTTTCGTTCCAGATGGCCGAAGCTTCTAATTTGTGAGATGTGTAACCTATTGAATTTGATTGAATTACAAACTTTTTATTTTAAATAACGCAAATATTGCGTTAAAAATGTTCTTTTTTGAACGAAATGTTTTGGAACTCTTGACCGGTGCTTTTGCAGAACCTATCTTTGCCTGCGAACTAAAAAAGGATTCATCCATGTACTACGAAAGCATCAAAGTTTTGGACTGCACCATCCGCGATGGTGGCTTGGTCAACAAGCACGACTTCTCCCTCGAATTTGTGCGTCGCCTTTACACCCTCCTGTCTGCCGCCGGTGTGGACTATATGGAAATGGGCTACAAGAACTCTCCGGAACTCTTTGACCCCAAGGAATACGGTCCGTGGAAGTTCTGCGATGACGACCTGCTCTGGAAGGTGAAAGACGGTATCGATTCCAAGATCAAAATGGCTGTGATGGCTGACGTGGGCCGCGTGAACATGGACGCCGTGAAGCCCGCTAGCGAAAGCCCGTACCAGATGTTCCGCGTGGCAAGCTACGTGAAGAATATCGACAAGGGTATCGAAATGGTGAACGCCTTCCACGAAATGGGTTACGAAACCACCCTCAATATCATGGCCGTGAGCCGTGACCGTGGTCCGGAACTCGACGAAGCCCTGCACCAGGTCAACGAAGAATGCAAGGCCGACGTGCTTTACCTCGTGGACAGCTTCGGCGCCTTCTACCAGGAAGACATCGATAAGGAAATTACCCGCTACCGCGGTATCGTGAAGGGCAAGAAGTTCGGCTTCCATGGCCACAACAACCAGCAGCTGGCCTTCTCCAACACGATTCAGGCTATCATCGATCACGTGGATTACCTCGACGGTTCCGTGTCCGGTATGGGCCGTGGCGCTGGTAACTGCACCACCGAACTCTTGCTCGGCTTCTTGAAGAACCCGAAGTACGACCTGCGTCCGGTGCTCGATGCCTACCAGGAACTGTTCTTGCCGCTTAAGGAAAAGTACGAATGGGGCTACATCATTCCGCAGATGATTACGGGTATGCTGAACCGCCACCCGCAAGACGCCATTGCCATTCGCAAAACCGAAGACAAGGACAACTACACGAAGTTTTATAATCATATGATGAATGACTAGGAGGCGAGCGTCGCAGGAACAAGCTAGCTTGTTCCTATGACCGAGCCGACGAGTCATGGGCTCGCGTAGCGAGACCAACGACTAATAAGTCGAGCGTCGCACAGGAATGCTCGCATTCCTGTATGACCGAGGTGACGAGTCGCGGACTCGCGCAGCGAGGCCAACGACTAATGTTATCCTTTAATGGAAATTCCTTGATGAAAACGTCCGGCTTGCCGGGCGTTTTTTCTAATTTAGGGGCGTGCATTTCTTATTCCTGCTGATTGCATTTGTGTTTGGGTTGTCTGCCGCGTATGCGGAAGACTCCGTAGAACAGCACGTGTCAGAAGAATACGAGTCTGTTCCTTTGCCGGGGCATAGCGCCTATATGGGCAAGGGCATTTCGTTCGGTATGGGCTTTGGCGTTTATGATCCGCTGAGTGAATGCGACTGCATGGGTGCGTGGCAGGTCCAGACAGAATACTTTTACACCGACTGGCTGAGCGGAGGCGGCAGTGTCCGCTTTTTCGGCGGTGACCTCGACCGCGATGTCATGGTGATGTATCAGCGTTACCGCATAAATGTGCGGTTCCATAAGGCTTCGGAAAAATTCGACCTGTATGCGGAACCTTTCCTGGGACTTGAAAATACGAACATCAGTGCCTTCAGAAAGCAGGTGCGCGGCGAGAAAGCGCCAAAGCAGCACTACTGGTGGGAAGATGTCGAGGAGCCTGATGACGAGGGCGAAGCTGACTCCACCGAGGTGGAAGAAGACGATTGCCAGAGGCTTTTTACCTTGGACGGCTTCTCCATCGGTCTGGGCCTTGGTGCTGGCTACAAGCTGTCCAGGTTGTTTGGTGTGACAGGCGAAGTTCAGGTGGATTACAACTTCTCGAAAGAGGTTCTGCTGAGCGTGATGCCGGGGGTGGCCTTTAACCTTCGCGAAGTGTGGCCGTGGGCCAAGCGGACGCTGAGTTCTACCTGGATTTCCTTCGAAATTGGCGGTTTAAAGACCTTTAATAGGGGTATTGACGGGTGGTCCAACACCTATTTTCTGGGAATTCAGTTCGGTGCGTAGGGTAGACCTGCCTCCGAGGTTTGACACTTAAATCCCGTTTTTCTATATTTGGTGCACCGATTTTTATCGGAACCCTCCCGGGGCCAATGGTGGTAACCTGGGCGAAAGACCAAAGGGAACTCATTATGAGACAATACGAAACGATGGTGATCATCGACGCTATGATCTCTGACGACGCTATCAAGGCCGAAATCGAGACTATCGCCGCTAACATCACCAAAGGCAACGGCGAAATTCTCCGCCGTGACGATTGGGGCAAGCGCAAGCTCGCTTACACCATCAAGAAGCGCCAGCATGGCTTTTACGTGATCTTCTACTACAAGGCTGAAGCCGCTACGGTCGCCTCTGTGGAAGCCGCTCTTAAGCTGAACGAAAACGTTCTCCGCTGGATGACTCTCGCCGACTATCCGATGAGCGAAATTGTTTATGACCAAACTCAGACCCAGTCTACCGAAGAAATCATTCCGGTTGACGCAGAAGAAGGGGAGGCTGAATAATGGCTTTTGAAGATAAGAAGCAGGCAACCCGTATCCGCCGCAAGAAGACTTGCTGGTTCACGGAAAACAACATCAAGTTCATTGACTATAAGGACGAAAAGACTCTTCGTCGCTTTATCTCTGAACGTGGTAAGATCATTCCTCGCCGCATTTCTGGCACCTCCGCCAAGTATCAGCGTATGCTGAACGAAGCTATCAAGCGTGCCCGTCAGATGGCTATTCTCCCGTTCGTTTCGGACAGTCTGCGCTAAGGAGGAACTAGACTATGGAAATTATTCTTAAGGCCAACGTTCCCCACTTGGGCAAGATGCTTGACGTCGTGAAGGTTAAGGACGGCTATGCTCGTAACTACCTCTTCCCGCGCAAGCTCGCTGTTCGTGCTACTAAGGAAGCCAAGCTCGAAATCGAAAACAACCGCGCTGCCGTTGAAGCTCAGTTCCAGAAGGAACTCGCTGCTGCTGGCGATGTGGCTGCTAAGCTTTCTCAGATTTCTGTCAACCTCGAACGCCGCGTTGTGGAAGGCGAACGTCTGTACGGTTCTGTGACCGCTTCTGACATTGCTGACGCCATCACCAAGCAGGGCGTTAAGGTTACCCGTGCTCAGGTTGCTCTCGAAGAACCGATCAAGCAGCTCGGTGTTTACACCGTGACGATCAAGGTCTTCAGCGACGTTGAAGCTCAGGTCAAGGTTTGGGTGGTTGCGGAGAAAGCCTAAGCTTTTTCTAAATCACTAGAAATCTTAAAAGCCGCTCTTTCGGGGGCGGTTCTTTTTTTTGTGGCACTTCTTTATAACAAAAAATGCGGACAAATGAATGTCCGCGTGCGATTGAAATTTTTGGTAGAAAATTACTTGTTGATGAACTGGGGAATGCCCTTGTACTTTTCCATGTTCTTCATGATGCAAGCCATTTCCCAGTCCTTTTCCTTGAAGCGGCGGCGGAGCAGGGCCACGAACACTTCCATGAGCATCAGGCAGTCGTAAACGGCGCGGTGCATCTTGTCGGATTCAATCTTCATGCTGATTTCGTCGCGGCGCTGGAACATGTTGGCCAAGATGCCGAGCTTGTGGGAACTGGCTTCGGGCAAGATTGCCTTGGAAATAGCGAGGGAGTCGATGACCGGATTGCCGGGCACGAGCTGCGGGTTGTTCTTGTATGCCACGCGCAAGAAACTTGCGTCGAAGTTTGCGTTGTGGGCGAGCAGAATGGAACTCTGGCCGCAGAATTCGGTGAATTTCTTGATGGCATCGCCAACGGCGGGGGCGTCTTGCACGTCGCTGTCGTAAATGTGGTTCACGGCAGAAGCTTCGGCCGGAATCATCATGTTCGGCTTTACGAAGGTTTCGAGCTCGCCGAGCAGCTTGGGCACGACTTTGCCGTTCTTGGTTTCGACGGTGAACTTGACGGCACCGATTTCAATGATTTCATCTTTCTGGTTGTTAAGACCTGTAGTTTCAAGGTCGAAGGCGACAAATTTCGGGGGCATTAAAATCACGATTCATTCCTTAGTTAATAAGTTATCACCTTGGTTGATTTGCAGTCACAAAGATAATTTAATTTCGATGTCAATACGTGTCAGCGGCAGGGGTAAAACAAATTTATCCCATGTTTTTAGGGAAAGGTGTGCCCCGTAGTGGACGTCAATGAACCAGAGGGGGCGCCCGCTGGATTGGGCTAGCCATTGGGAGCCCTGCTTGACTTCGAGAGCCGGTCCGCGAGGGCCGTCTAGCGCCATGCCCACGAAGTGGCCTTCGCGGAGCGGGCGTAATAGGTGACGCACGTTGGTGGCGCCGTGGGTGCTCGATCCGCGTGTAACGCTGTAGCCTAGATTTTGTACGATAGTTGCGAAAAGATCGCCGTCGCTGGATTCTGAAACGAGCGTGTGCACGCCCCAGTTTTTGAATGCGGCGGCACTCGCGAGTAAGTCCTTATGCCACACTCCAAGGATTCCCGGTCCAAAGGACTCGGGGGTTTTAAGCCTGATGCGCAGGCTTTTGATCCAAAGGGTTACAAGAAAAGCCTTGAACCGGACCTTGAAAGCGGGTTTAGCCATGCGTAAAAGATAAAAAATTGCAAAAAAAGGCGAGTTTGCCCTTGAAAAGAAGCGAAATATTACCTATATTGCGTTTCACTTTGGCGACGTACCCAAGTTGGTAAGGGGCGGCTCTGCAAAAGCCTTATTCATCAGTTCGAGTCTGATCGTTGCCTCTCAAAACTCCTTCTCACCCCGAGAAGGAGTTTTTTGTAAGAACGAAAACCACCAGCTAGGCTGGTGGTTCTAAAGAAGCCTTCTGGCGGTGCTGAAAAAAAGAAATCCTTTGATTATAATTGAAA
>NZ_FRBF01000041.1 GCF_900142545.1 Fibrobacter sp. UWT2
CGTGAATCCAGCAGCGACCTACTCTCCCGGGCCCGTGGGCCAGGTACCATCGGCGATGAGGGGCTTGACTTCCGTGTTCGGAAAGGGAACGGGTATGACCCCCTCTCGGTAACCGCTGAAACAATCTTGTCGGCGACAACCGGTGTCGAAAAAGTCTTTGTTAAGCACAGCCTTGAAGCGTGTGTGGATCCGGGCTGCCCACGCGGCAGATGAACCGAATCGTCGAAAAAAAGGAAAAGCTCTACCGGGCTATTAGTACCGCTCGGCTCAACGTGTCGCCACGCTCACACCTGCGGCCTATCGACGTCGTAGTCTACGACGGCCCTACATGGGGTTGCCCCCGCGAGACCTGATCTTGGGAACGGCTTCACGCTTAGATGCCTTCAGCGTTTCTCCGATCCGTACACGGCTACCCGGCAATGCCGCTGGCGCGACAGCCGGTACACCGGAGGTACGTCCGTCCCGGTCCTCTCGTACTAAGGACAGCTTCCCTCAAGTCTCGAACGCCCACACCGGATAGGGACCGAACTGTCTCACGACGTTCTGAACCCAGCTCGCGTGCCGCTTTAATTGGCGAACAGCCAAACCCTTGGGACCTTCTCCAGCCCCAGGATGCGACGAGCCGACATCGAGGTGCCAAACCTCCCCGTCGCTATGAACGCTTGGGGGAGATCAGCCTGTTATCCCCAGAGTACCTTTTATCCATTGAGCAACGGCCTTTCCACGCTGTACCGCGGGATCACTAAGCCCTACTTTCGTACCTGCCCGGCGTGTCCGCCTCGCAGTCAAGCTCCCTTATGCCTTTATGCTCTACGCGCGATTGCCGACCGCGCTGAGGGAACCGTTGGATGCCTCCGTTACCTTTTAGGAGGCGACCGCCCCAGTCAAACTGACCATCAGACACGGTCCCTGTCCCGGATGACGGGACGAGGTTAGATCTCAAAGCGCGCAAGGGTGGTATTTCAAGGGCGGCTCCGCGACGACTGGCGTCGCCGTTTCAAAGCCTCCCACCTATCCTACACATGCGGGCCCTAAAACCAATGTCAAAATACAGTGAAGGTTCATGGGGTCTTTCCGTCCAGGTGCGGGTTGCCGGCATCTTCACCGGCACTGCAATTTCGCCGAGTCCCGGGAGGAGACAGTGCAGAAGTCGTTACACGATTCGTGCAGGTCGGAACTTACCCGACAAGGAATTTCGCTACCTTAGGACCGTTATAGTTACGGCCGCCGTTTACCGGGGCTTCGATTCAGGGCTTCGCTTGCGCTGACCCCTCCTGTTAACCTTCCGGCACCGGGCACGTGTCAGACCATATACGTCCACTTGCGTGTTAGCATGGCCCTGTGTTTTTGGTAAACAGTCGCTTCTGCCGTTTCCCTGCGACCTCCAACCGCTTTCCACTGTTCATGGTGACAGTCGGAGGCTCCCCTTATCCCGAAGTTACGGGGTTAATTTGCCGAGTTCCTTCTCCCGAGTTGTCTCGAGCACCTTAGGCTATTCGCCTCGTCCACCTGTGTCGGTTTACGGTACGGGCCCACATTCGCTCCCTTAGGGGTTTTTCCTGGCACGGGCCCACGCGACTCCCGTTCCGGCCGAAGCCTTCGCGAGGTCCGGAGCCTGGGGCATGTACCGGGGGGATTTGCCTCCCCGGAGCCTTGCACTCCATCCGCGGCATCCGTCAGCCGCTACGCGCTGTCCCATGCGTCGCCCCGTCGGTAGTGACGCTTACTGTGGGGTTCCGGAATATTGACCGGATTGTCATCGGCTACGCCTCTCGGCCTCGTCTTAGATCCCGACTGACCCCGGGAGGATTATCCTTGCCCGGGAACCCTTGGACTTACGGTGTGCGGGTTTTTCACCCGCATTTTCGCATACTCATGCCAGCATTCTCGTTTCCGGTACCTCCAGCGGGCATCGCCACCCGCCTTCCCAGGCCTGCGGAACGCTCTCCTACCACTCCCTTGCGGGAGTCCACGACTTCGGTGACGTGCTTAGTCCCGATCATTTTCGGCGCGGGGTCGCTTGACCAGTGAGCTATTACGCTTTCTTTAAAGGGTAGCTGCTTCTAAGCTAACCTCCTGGCTGTCTGTGCAACCCCACATCCTTTACCACTCAGCACGTACTTGGGGACGCTTAGTCGATGGTCCGGGTTGTTTCCCTTTCGTCCGCTGATCTTATCACCCGCGGGCTGTCTGCCATGCACCACGTTCACGGTATTCGGAGTTTGATAGGGTTTGGTAAGCGGGTGTGCCCCCTAGTCCTTCCAGTGCTCTACCCCCGTGAAGCTATTCATGACGCCATACCTAAATATGTTTCGGAGAGAACAAGCTATCGCCCAGTTTGATTGGTCTTTCGCTCCTACCCACAGCTCATCCGGACACGTTTCAATGTATATCGGTTGGGCCCTCCACGGAATGTTACTTCCGCTTCAGCCGGGCCATGGGTAGATCACTAAGGCTTCGTGTCTGCCGCGTACGACTGGTCGCCCAGTTGAGACTCGCTTTCGCTTCGGCTCCGGGCCTGAGGCCCTTAACCTCGCCGTACGCGAGCAACTCGCTGGCTCATTAAACAAAAGGCACGCCGTCAGAAGGACAAGTCCTTCCTCCGACAGAATGTATGCACGCGGTTTCAGGCGCTCTTTCACTCCCCTCTCGGGGTGCTTTTCACCTTTCCCTCACGGTACTGTGCACTATCGGTCATCAGCTCGTATTTAGCCTTGGAGGGTGGTCCCCCCGTCTTCAGGCAGGATTTCACGTGTCCCGCCCTACTCTTCGACGGCCGAACAGTTCGTTGTGCCTACAGGCCTGTCACCTGCTGTGGGGGGGCTTTCCATCCCGCTTCGACACACTTCCCTGCTACGGAACCCGTCTGGGCTCCTCCCCTTTCGCTCACCACTACTGAGGGAATCTCGGTTGATTTCTTTTCCTCCGGGTACTTAGATGTTTCAGTTCCCCGGGTTAGCCTCCGCTGGACTATGTATTCGTCCAGAGGATACGCAAATGCGTGGGTTTCCCCATTCGGAATCGCCATGGTCAAAGACCCTTTGCGTCTCGCATGGCACTTTCGGGGCTTGGCCCGTCCTTCGTCGCCGGCTGATGCCAAGGCATCCCCCGCGTGCATTCCTTCGCTTAAATCCTGTTTTCCAGCGATTCAGCTCGATCTATTGCTGCATGAGCAGCTCGAATCCACCATTTGATTCTTGGTGCTTCAAGTCACTCTGTGCTTGTTGCTTTTTCGTATGTTGTCGCCAAAGTTTTCAATCTGCGTCCCGCATCTCGTACGGGAACTATCCTTGCGCCCGGGGGCGCTTGAACTGGAGCTAAGGAGACTCGAACTCCTAACATCCAGCTTGCAAAGCTGGCGCTCTACCAGTTGAGCTATAACCCCGAAAGGTATGGGCCTGAATGGACTTGAACCATTGACCCCCGCCTTATCAGAGCGGTGCTCTAACCAGCTGAGCTACAGACCCGGGCCCTAAAGGAACCGGAGATGTGCTTCATGTGACGGACTGTCAAAAAACGTGTTAACAGGTGGTCGGACGATTGTCCGATGTTTACTCCTTAAAGGAGGTAATCCAGCCGCACCTTCCGGTACGGCTACCTTGTTACGACTTAGCCCCAGTCAGAGGTCTCGCTTTAGGCGCTGGCCCCCCTTGCGGGTCGGCATCGCGACTTAGAGCGCTCCCTCCTTCCATGGCTTGACGGGCGGTGTGTACAAGGCCCGGGAACGTATTCACCGTGGTGTGCTGACCCACGATTACTAGCGATTCCAGCTTCACGGAGTCGAGTTGCAGACTCCGATCCGAACTGAGGACGGCTTTGAGGATTGGCTCCGCCTCGCGGCGTTGCGACCCATTGTACCGCCCATTGTAGCACGTGTGTAGCCCAGGATGTAAGGGCCATGAGGACTTGACGTCATCCACACCTTCCTCCGGGTTGTCCCCGGCAGTCTCTCCAGAGGGCCCCCTTGCGGGTGGCAACTGGAAACGTGGGTTGCGCTCGTTGCGGGACTTAACCCAACATCTCACGACACGAGCTGACGACAGCCATGCAGCACCTGTGCGGAACGTGTATTGCTACAAACGGCGATCTCTCGCCGCGGCGTTCCCATGTCAAACCCTGGTAAGGTTCTGCGCGTTGCTTCGAATTAAACCACATGCTCCACCGCTTGTGCGGGCCCCCGTCAATTCCTTTGAGTTTCATACTTGCGTACGTACTCCCCAGGCGGCATACTTAACGCGTTGGCTACGGTACCCGCGGCGAACCGCGGACACCCAGTATGCATCGTTTACGGTGCGGACTACCAGGGTATCTAATCCTGTTTGCTACCCGCACTTTCGAGCATGAGCGTCGATAAGTCCCCAGCAAGCTGCCTTCGCCATCGGTGTTCTTCCTGATCTCTACGCATTCCACCGCTACACCAGGAATTCCGCTTGCCCCTGAACTATCCAAGAAACCCAGTTCGGACTGCAGGTCCGGGGTTGGGCCCCGGTATTGTACAATCCGCTTGAGCTTCCGCCTGCGCTCCCTTTACGCCCAGTGATTCCGAACAACGCTTGCACCCCTCGTATTACCGCGGCTGCTGGCACGAAGTTTGCCGGTGCTTCCTCTCGAGGTACATTCAACATCGCCGAAACAATGCCTTATTCCCTCACGACAGTGGTTTACACACCGAAATGCTTCTTCCCACACGTGGCGTTGCTGCATCAGGGTTTCCCCCATTGTGCAATATTCCCTACTGCTGCCTCCCGTAGGAGTCTGGGCCGTATCTCAGTCCCAATGTGGCCGATCACCCTCTCAGGCCGGCTACCGATCGTCGCCTTGGTGGGCCGTTGCCCCGCCAACTAGCTAATCGGACGCAAGCTCATCCCCTGCCGATAAATCTTTTGTCAAGGCCCTATGCAGGACCCCACGATATCCGGTATTATCCGCGCGTTGGCACGGCTATTCCCGAGCAGGGGGCAGATTGCTTACGCGTTACTCACCCGTTCGCCGCTATCCATTGCTGGACCGCTCGACTTGCATGTATAAGACACGCCACCAGCGTTCGTTCTGAGCCAGGATCAAACTCTTCATTAATTTTTAAAGTCTTGGTCCCGTTAATCACGTTCGTAT
>NZ_FRBF01000042.1 GCF_900142545.1 Fibrobacter sp. UWT2
GGCTATACTGTTGCTTCCTTTGCCGGGAAGGGGTGAATAAAAACGGCGAACCTCCTTATCCTGCGCTCGCGAAGTGACTTTTTAAGGGTCAACTACAATACTTCAATTCGCAAAGAAGCAAAAACCCACCATCAACAACATCTCTCGGTTTGAAAAGGCATTCGCAATTTTTGGTTTTATCGGGAAAGTAATCCGGATGTTCTTCAAAATTAACACCGTAGATTACAACATGTTTGGGATTTTGCATATGGAATGACTTTATATCGTCAAACTCGGATTCCGAGACGCAGACGCCCTTTTTTGCGCTCTCCGGTTCGAAACGAGTCTGTTCCGTATAATCGGCGACCCACACGTCATTTTGATATTCGCGGGCGTGTTCGAATTCTTCAACAATGTTAGCCATAGTATGCTGCATAGTTGGAAAATTCGCTCATCACACGCTTCATTACGCGGTCAAAGTAATTGCCTCGAATGAGTCCATCTTCATCTTGTAGCGGGGTTACAGTCCCATCACGTAATTCCCATGCAGCTACATTTTGTGGATCTACAAAACAATCCTTTCGGTCATCATCCTGCAATCTGTCGCGAACAATATATCCAAGCATATAATTGTTAATCGCATATAAAAGGTAGGGACTATGCGTCGCAATAAACAATCCGTCAGAATGCATCGAAGCATTTTTCAGAAGATTTTGTACAAGTTCGACCTGCGTAAGCGGGAAAAGATTCTGCTCGGGTTCTTCCAGGTATATATCCGAATACGCAGTACGAGTAAAGTTCTCGTATAGTTTCAAACATTCCTTATAGTCTTCTTGAGACTTAAAGGGCAATGTCAAGCGACCGACTTTTCCAAAATATCGATCTTCTTCGCTTGCAAGCGCTTCCAGGGATTTTTTGTAGCGTTTTTCGTATATATGGAAAAGCACCGATTCGTTTTCACTATCACTTACGATATTGGACGGCAACTTGGCAGAATACTGTTCGTCAAAAAGGAACTTCAGGTAAGCCCACATTGGGATAACGGACTGCAATCCACTAGATGCATTCGTCAAGTTAACCTTGTTTCCATCACCAAGCAAGACATAATCCCTAGATGCTTCCGCATCATAGTAGTATTTGACATTCAAATCCAAAATATCAAGCATATTGCCAGGACTATACATGCCCCTGACACCATTCCAGTCTGCGATAAAGTTTCGGATATTCGTATTATCGAACTTTACCTCAAACCAGTTGGGAATAGCCGCAACAAGATTTCTTTCCGAGGGTATATAAGAAATCTTACTTCGCTTGTATCGCCAACAACCGTCAAATATAGTCAAGTCAAATGTTGATTTGCTGAAATCGCAAATAAAATGAACATAATCGGATTTATATTCAATAAGACTTCTATAACGGATATAACCTTCCAGTTTATGGAATACGATTAGATTATCAATGACATAGCTAAAGTTGGCAAAGCCATTTTTTCCCTGTTCCAGCAAGATGCGTTTTTCTGCCCAGGCACAGAAACAGGCTATTTTCAAAATGCAGCTTTTTCCTGCACTCTGTGGACCAATTACGACGTTTATCTTTTTCAAGTCCAAAGAAACACTTTGTATCGGACCGATGTCTTTTATTACCAATTTCTTCATATGCATTTGCGCTCCAAAATTAGTAAAAACTACCCGATAGAAATGACGGCGGTGCCTGCGGCGAGTGCAGTCACGCGGATTTCGTAGCGGTTATCGCCATTGGGTGTGTCGGGTATATCTACGGTGAAGTAATAGCCCGATTGCGTGGTAGCCGTCATGGTTGTGCCGTTCACGTCCCATTCCCATGCAAGGGCGGGGACGCTATGGCCCTGACCGTCGGCCACCATCACGATATTCGGATGCCACCACTGGTTGCCAGGCCAGGTGTCGCTTACCAGCAACATCGTCTCGCCCTCGGCAAAGGTAATCACCTGCGCACTGGAAACGTCCACAATGCGCGAAATCTTGCCGGGAGTAGCCTCCTGCTGCAGGACCCAATCCTTGTTCGTGACATCCGCGTAAAAATCGGTATCCCCATTCGCAGATGTTTCCGGGGTGACACCCGGCACTCCCCCGTTCTCGAACTTGTCTTGGATATCCCCGGCATCGGTATCGTTGTTGCCCAGGAACACCTCAGGCGTCGAGGTCGTCACCGTATGCTGTTCCAGCATGATTTCCACACTCGGCGCAAACACGCCCACGGGGTTGTTGTGTTCGAGGATCAACGAGGCATTGTCGCCAAGGGCCACATCGTCGCCATCGCCCATGGTAATCGTGTCGCCGAAGTCGCCACCGACAATCACGTCGCGGTCCTTGCCCGTCAAGATGGTGTCGCCCATCTCGACAGGTTCGTCATTTTCGTCAAGCGGAATTTCCACGGCCGCGCCGTCATAATGTATGCTCTCGGCCTCGATGGCGCGGTTCGCGTAGTCGGCCAGGTTCTCGTTGCGGGCGAACGGAGCGTCGATATCGAATGTCACGCGGGCGTCGTCACC
>NZ_FRBF01000043.1 GCF_900142545.1 Fibrobacter sp. UWT2
GGAAACCTCCGAGAACGGGGCGACCGACACCTTTACGGACACGACCGACAAGGACTGGACCATACAGCAGGAAGTGACTCCGGGCACGATTTCGCGCACGATTGACATTTCTTCTGGTGCACAGGTGGTAAACTTTGCCGAGGGCGAGACGGTGTTGCTGGTAAGCGACTCCTGGCCTGGCAACCAGTGGTGGCATCCGAATATCGTGATGGTGGCCGACGGCCAGGGCCATAGCGTCCCCGCCCTTGCATGGGAATGGGACGTGAACGGCACTACCATGACGGCTACCACGCAGCCGGGTTACTACTTCACCGTGGATATACCCGACACCCCGAACGGAGACAACCGCTACGAAATCCGCGTGACTGCACTCACCGCAGGCACCGCCGTGATTTCTATCGGGTAGTTTTTACTAGCTTTGGCATTGAAATAAAGGACCAAGATGATAAAGGAATTTCAAGTTCAAAATTTTGGCTGTATCGACTCGATCAGGGTTGAAAACCTAAAAGGTATCAACTTGATTGTCGGCCCGAATTCCTGCGGAAAATCGACTTTGCTCAAGGCCCTGTATGCGGCCAAGCGTTCTGCCGAAATTTTCCAGCGCGGAAAGAACGATGAAAGTTATCAAAGGCTGTTGTACAAAAAACTTCGGTGGACTTTTCAGGTGGATTCGCTCCAGTCGCTGATAAAGAGAGATGCTTCGCTGTCGGCCAATGTGCAGTTCAAGGCGGATAAGGCCGAGGTGAATTTTAGCATTGCCAAGAAAGAGGGCCTGGTGTGTTCGCCGTTCTTTAATAAGGTGAAACCGACTCCGGTCAATTCTGTTTTTCTCCCAGCCAAGGAAATTCTTTCTCTCCAAAAGCTCGTCATCAAGACCCATAGCCTGGATATGGAATTTGGCTTTGACGAAACCTATTACGATTTGGCGATGGCGCTGAACTCGCCAACGACAAAGGGCAAGAATCCGGGCGGTTTTGCCAATAGCCGAAAGATGTTGAAAGATATTACCGGTGGCGTGGTCAGTTTTGACGCCAAGGAAAACCGCTGGTTCCTTAAGAAGGATGGACATACATTCCCCATAGAACTTGCATCCGACGGCATCAAGAAAATCGGTATTCTTGACACCCTGCTTGGGAACAGATTCTTGACAAAGTCCTCCGTTGTTTTTATTGACGAACTGGAATCGTCCCTGCACCCTACGGCAATCTCCAAGTTTTTGGATATTGTCTATGAACTTTCTGCATGCGGTGTGCAGTTCATTATTTCTTCGCATTCCTACTTTGTCGTAAAGAAACTATACCTGCTTGCCCAGAAAAATCGTCAGTCAATTCCTATTATTTCCCTTGATGGGGGCTATAGGGTAGATGATTTGCTGGATGGCATCCCAGAAGACAACCAGATTATAGCCGAATCGATTCGCCTTTACGAAGAAGAGATTGACCTGTGAGTACGGTAACTTTTGAAGAATCGGGAATGCAGTTTGGTCCCTTCGAAAATAAGGATGTCTTTGCTGCAGAAAAATTTTCCCAAAAGAAGCACCTTGTTAGTAAAAGTGTTGAATTCGTCTTGTTTCGTGGAAAAAAGGCCATCTTTTTAGAAGCAAAGAGTTCCATTCCGCAAAGCAGTGACGACATTAATAACAATTTTCTTCCTTCTATAGCGGAAAAACTTTCCGACACATTGCACCTTGTTGCTAGTGACTATATGAAAATTCTTTCTGAAAGGGATTCATTGCTAGATCCGTTAAAAGGAAGAAATTGGGAACAGCTTTCGATTAACTACTATGTGGTTCTTAAGGGAATGCCCAAAGATCAGCTGCCTGCTTTACACGACATGTTTAACGCTTATCCCTTGTTGAATAAATTGAAAAAGATTTGGAGCCCGAATAAATCGGGTTGGGTTAAGGTGATAAACGATGTGAAGGCCCGCGACATGGGGCTTATCGCTAGCGGGAATGACTAGCCCTATTCTGCGGTTAGGTCTTCGCGCAGCACGAGTTTTTCGTTTTTCCAGGTTTCCAGGCCGTTCTGCAGTAGCAGTTTGCCTGTTGCCCGCATCAGCCGGACATCGATGATTCGGAGAGTCCGCATGTTTTCGAGCTGTCGGCGCTCCGCTTCGCGCAGGTCCTCTTCCATCTCGAATATCTCGCGGTAGTTGCTCTTGCCCATGGCGAGCTTCTTGAATTCCTCTTCGAGTTCCTTTTGGTGGTATTCCACCGCGATTTGCCCGTAGCGCCACTGTTCGCGGATTTCTTGCGCCCTGTTCTGCAGAATCCGGTATTCCTCGAAGATTTGCGCCTGCAACAGCATAAGCCTTGT
>NZ_FRBF01000044.1 GCF_900142545.1 Fibrobacter sp. UWT2
ATTATCACGGTGGCATCCACGGGCGAATCGAGCTACATGGAGGGCGTGGTGGCGAGCGGGTCGCGCGTCGTGCGGCTTTCGCCGCTGAACGCGGGAGTTTCCGGCGAACTCTATGTGCAAGAAGAAGCCACGGGCGTAAAGACGCCCGCCCCCAAGGTAAAGCTGCGCCTCGCGCACCAGGACACGGCCTTCGTGAACATCGCCCCCGAAACTTTCTCCGCCACGACAGATTCGCTCGGCCGCTTCACATTCAAGAAACTCCCCGCCGATTCCGGCCTCACGCTCTCGGCGGAACCCTTCACCTACAAGGGCAAGACCTACCGCTTTTCGAACACGGTGCTCCCCCGCCTGCGCTCCGACATCGAGCACGACTTGGGCAGAATCTTCCTCGTCCGCGACACCCTCAAGGAGAGCGCCCCCGTCATCGTATCGTCCAACGTGATGGACAACAACCGCATGGGCTACAAGAACCTCTCACCGCTCATCACGCCCTACTACGTGTTCAGCGAGGCGCTCAGCAAGGAGAACATTTCCGTGAGCCTCGCGGGCGATTCAGCGACAGTCATCACGCCCGAAATCAAGGGCGACACGCTGTACCTGCGGCACACGGCCCCCCTTGCCGCCGAAAAGTCCTACTCCGTGAGCATCGTGGGCTACACCAAGAAGGGCGAGAGGCTGACCGTAGACCTTTCGGGCGACGCGGCCTTTACCACGAACCGCGGGCTTTATGCAGTCACGAGCAACGCCTGGGCGGCAAGCAGCCGCTACAAGGCGACTTTCTCGGTAAACGACACGCTCTGGGTCAAGTTCTCCGACTCGCTCGCCACGGTCCAATGGAGCAAGGCTGCAAAGGTCAAGAAGTCCATCTATGCCGGGAACGTTTCCCCCAATGCCGACGCCTGGATCAAGGCCGACACGCTGTTCGTCAAGATGTTCGAGACATTCGACGACTCCCTTGCGGCGGGCGACACCGTGGGCATGAACATCACCGCCCACGCGAAGAACGGGCTCTACTTGCAGGGGCTGACGGTGCTCACCGAGCTTTCCAAGGCACCCGAGTCCAGTTCGTCCGAGGCATCCAGCTCTTCCGAAGCTTCGAGTTCGTCGGCAGGGTCCAGTTCATCGGTTGCGTCTAGTTCGTCATCCAGTTCCTCTAGCGCGGCGGCAGACTGATGCTCGGCAAGGCCCTATTTACAGCACTCGCCCTCGCGGCATCTGCACTTGCGCAGCAGGGATTCGACGGTGTCACGGAACCCATCAACCAGGCCCGCGTCGGGTTCACCGTGTCCGGGAAGATTGACAGCATCTGGGTCAAGGAAGGCGCGTTCGTGCGCAAGGGCGACACGCTCATGAACCTCGTGAACCGCGAGGAACGGCTGCGCGTCCGCATCACGGGTATCACGGCAAACGACTCCTCGGCTGTACTCTCGGCCAGGGCGAAGCTCCAGGCCTACAAGAAGGACCTGGACGCGACCCGCAACCTTTTCGAGAACAGCAACTCCGTGAGCGCGGAACAGGTCTGGGAAAAGCAGATGAACCACGACGTGGCCGCAGCCGAACTCTCGTCGGCGCAGACCGAGAGGGAACGCGCGAAGCTCGAACACGATGTCGCCCGGGCCGAACTCGAAAAGCGCGTTCTCACCGCCCCCTTCGACGGCGAAATCGTTTCCATATCCAAGAACAAGGGCGAAAGCGTCGAAGCCCTGGAACCCGTCATCGAAATCGCGGATGTGCGTACCTGCCGCATGGTCGCCTATGTGGTGGCGAACAGGTCGGGCAAGCTAAGGCCCGGCCAACAGGTAAGCCTCTCGCTAGACGGACGCAAGCAGGTTCGCCGCAAGAAGGGCACGATAGAGTTCGTGTCGCCCGTGGTGGACAAGTCCAGCATGCTGCGCACCGTGAAGGTCATATTCGACAACACGGACCTGGCCGTCGAGCCGGGTGTCAC
>NZ_FRBF01000045.1 GCF_900142545.1 Fibrobacter sp. UWT2
ATTATCACGGTGGCATCCACGGGCGAATCGAGCTACATGGAGGGCGTGGTGGCGAGCGGGTCGCGCGTCGTGCGGCTTTCGCCGCTGAACGCGGGTATCGCAGGCGAACTCTATGTGCAAGAAGAGGCCACGGGCGTAAAGTCCCCCGCCCCCAAGGTAAGTTTGCGCCTCGCGCACCAGGACACGGCCTTCGTGAACATCGCCCCCGAAACTTTCTCCGCCACGACAGATTCGCTCGGCCGCTTCACATTCGAGAAGCTCCCCGCCGATTCCGGCCTCACGCTCTCGGCGGAACCCTTCACCTACAAGGGCAAGACCTACCGCTTTTCGAACACGGCGCTCCCCCGCCTGCGTTCCGACGCCGTTCACGACATGGGCAGAATCTTCCTTGTACGCGACACCCTCAAGGAAAGCGCCCCCGTCATCGTATCTTCAAACGTAATGGACAACAACCGCATGGGCTACAAGAACCTCTCGCCGCTCATCACGCCCTACTACGTGTTCAGCGAGCCGCTCAGCAAGGAGAACATTTCCGTAAGCCTCGCGGGCGATTCCGCGACAGTCATCACGCCCGAAATCAAGGGCGACACGCTGTACCTGCGGCACACGGCCCCGCTTGCCGCCGAAAAGTCCTACTCCGTGAGCATCGTGGGCTACACCAAGAAAGGCGAAAGGCTGACCGTAGACCTTTCGGGCGACGCGGCCTTTACCACGAACCGCGGACTTTATGCCGTCACGAGCAACGCCTGGGCGGCAAGCAGCCGCTACAAGGCGACATTCTCGGTAAACGACACGCTCTGGGTCAAGTTCTCCGACTCGCTCGCCACGGTCCAATGGAGCAAGGCTGCAAAGGTCAAGAAGTCCATCTATGCCGACAACGAGTCCCCCAATGCCGACGCCTGGATCAAGGCCGACACGCTGTTCGTCAAGATGTTCGAAACGTTCGACGACTCCCTTGCGGCGGGCGACACCGTGGGCATGAACATCACCGCCCACGCGAAGAACGGGCTCTACTTGCAGGGGCTGACGGTGCTCACCGAGCTTTCCAAGGCCCCCGTGTCCAGTTCGTCCGAGGCTTCCAGCTCTTCCGATGCTTCGAGTTCGTCGGCAGGGTCCAGTTCCTCGGTTGAATCCAGCCCGTCTTCCAGTTCTTCTAGCGCGGCGGCAGACTGATGCTCGGCAAGGCCCTATTTACAGCACTCGCCCTCGCGGCATTCGCACTTGCGCAGCAGGGGTTCGACGGCGTGACCGAACCCATCAACCAGGCCCGCGTCGGGTTTACCGTGTCCGGGAAGATTGACAGCATCTGGGTCAAGGAAGGCGCGTTCGTGCGCAAGGGCGACACGCTCATGAACCTCGTGAACCGCGAGGAACGGCTGCGCGTCCGCATCACGGGCATTACGGCAAACGACTCCTCGGCAGTACTCTCGGCCAGGGCAAAACTCCAGGCCTACAAGAAGGACCTGGACGCGACCCGCAACCTTTTCGAGAACAGCAACTCCGTAAGCGCGGAACAGGTCTGGGAAAAGCAGATGAACCACGACGTGGCCGCAGCCGAACTCACCTCGGCGCAAACCGAGAGGGAACGCGCGAAGCTCGAACACGATGTCGCCCGGGCAGAACTCGAAAAGCGCGTTCTCACCGCCCCCTTCGACGGCGAAATCGTTTCCATATCCAAGAACAAGGGCGAAAGCGTCGAGGGCCTGGAACCCGTCATCGAAATCGCGGATGTGCGCACCTGCCGCATGGTCGCCTATGTGGTGGCGAACAGGTCGGGCAAGCTAAAACCCGGCCAACAGGTAAGCCTCTCACTCGACGGGCGCAAGCAGGTACGCCGCAAGAAGGGCACGATCGAGTTCGTGTCGCCCGTGGTGGACAAGTCCAGCATGCTGCGCACCGTGAAGGTCATATTCGACAACACGGACCTGGCCGTCGAGCCGGGTGTCAC
>NZ_FRBF01000046.1 GCF_900142545.1 Fibrobacter sp. UWT2
TAGTTGACCCTTAAAAAGTCACTTCGCGAGCGCAGGATAAGGAGGTTCGCCGTTTTTATTCACCCCTTCCCGGCAAAGGAAGCAACAGTATAGCCATTCCAACAGGACAAAAAAGCGCCTCATGGCCCTCTTGAAGTTGAACGCCGCTGCTGCAAGCTTTGCATTGAGCATGTCGCCAAAGATTCCCTTGTAGAAATTTCTACCCATACGGTGGTCGCTTTTCAGGTGGCCGTTGATAGGCTCGATGCCTGCCCTCTTGCAAAAAAGCTTGTGAGCCTTTTCCTTCTGGTAGTAAGTCGCGTTTTTCTTCGGGACGTCCGGTATCACGATCTTTGTCGTTCCGGATTCCTTTTGTCCGCGGTAGCCTCGGTCGCATGCGGCCTGGCTCGGCCTGAATCCAAGCATTTGTTCAACATGGTCAAGCGTATCGTCTATCGTATGTCCGTCATACTCGTCCCGGAACGAGACCGCGCCGACAATGATGCCGCTGTAGCTCCGGGCGATTGACACCTTGTTGCCGAACTCGTATTTCTTGTGTTCCTTGCCCTTGCCGATGCATTTTACTTCGGGTTCGTGAAGCGAATAGACCTTGTCCTTGTCGCATTTCTTCTGTGCCAGAACTTTTTTGAAAAGCTCGATTTTTTCTTTGTACGTGTTCAACAAGTTCTTGCTGGCGAGATTTCGCTCTAATTCACGGACGAGCCGTCCCGCGATTGTCTTCAGCCTGCGATCTGCCTTGTGAGCCTTCTTGCCGTTCTTCGGGTGATTGCGGAAACGCTGGTCACGATGGACCTTCTTCAAGGTTCTCTTGTAGGACTGTCTTTGCGGAAGATCATGCTCTTCCACGATCCTCTGTACCTGTTCTATTATCTTGTTCGCAAGTTTGGCGTCTGTAGGGAACGTGATGTTCTTTTCCTGCACGGTCGTGTCAAGAAAGACCGTGCCGCATCCTGTCGGTCCTTGTTTATCGTGGTCATCGTTGACGAGGATACTTTCCTTGAGGATCATGTCCATGCCCGCTTCGCCAATCATGTGCCGGAAGTGAACAAGTTCGCTCGGGTCGCAGGGTTGCTCCGTCGAGAAGAACCGTTCTCCGCAAAAATACTGGTAATAGGCGTTTTCCTGAAACTGCTCCACGACGGACTCGTCCGATACGTTGCGGACGTGCTTCAGGATGATGAGCCCGGTCATGAGACGGATCGGCTTGTTCGGCGCACCCATCTTTTCGTCGAACAATTTGGAAAACTCGGTCTCGAACTTGTTCCAGTCAATCTTGTTCGCAAGAACGTAGAGGGAATGCTTGTGGTTCAACTGCTCCTCAAGGGAACAGAAAAGGCTTGTCTGGGCGTGGGATTTTGGCGGTCTGTACATGGGAAAAATTGCAAGGTTTTCAGTCATATTTTAGAAAACCTTGCAATATTTTCACAGGGTAGAAATCAGTTTTTCCCAATAGTTATGCGGGCTGGGCGGGATTTTAAGGGACGACTA
>NZ_FRBF01000047.1 GCF_900142545.1 Fibrobacter sp. UWT2
TGAACCGACCCCAAAAAGTTGGACAGGTTAAAGTTAGGATAAAATTGAGTTATGGGTCCGGTATTGAACCGGGCTCATTCCGTTTAAACGCAGTTTTATCCGTCTGTTATTGTAATAGTCGATGTAGTTTCTAAGCTCCCTTTTAAATTGGGTCATATCCTTGAAGATGTTCGGGTAAAGCAGTTCCGACTTCATTATTCCAAAGAAGTTCTCCATCATTGCGTTGTCTAGGCAGTTGCCTTTGCGGCTCATGCTTTGGATGATGCCATGCTGCTTGAGAGACAACTGGTAGTTATAATGCTGATAATGCCAGCCTTGATCGGAGTGGAGTATTAGACCGTCCCTTATCTTCCTTGCTTTATAAGCCTTGTTCAACATGCTGATGACCATCTTAAGGTCTGGGTGGTCGGATATCGTATAACACACTATCTCGCCATTGTACATGTCCAATATGGGCGACAGATAACATTTCTCCCCGCCGACATTTATTTCAGTTACATCCGTAGTCCATTTTTGGTTGGGCGCAGTCGTCGTGAAGTTTCTGTTCACTATGTTTTTTGCAACCTTGCCTATTTCCCCCTTGTAGGAGTGGTAGTGGCGACGTTCGCGAACATTCTGCAGGTGTTCTTCCTTCATGATTCTGTACACAGTCTTGTGGTTGATTCTGTAGCCCTCGTTCTTCAACTGGGAACTGATTCGGTTGTAGCCGTAACGGCCCTTGTGCTCTGCATGGATTGCCTTTATCCGTCCGCGTTCCTTGGCGTAGCGGTCGGGCTTTTCACGCAGATGGTAATAGTATGTTGAACGGGATAGTCCGCTTGCCTTCAGGAGATGCTTGAGAGCGTGTTCATCGCTCAGTTCGTGGACGACCTGGGCCCTATACCGAACATCTCGGCACTTTCTTCCTGGTCTAGGGCCTTTAGTTTTTTTAGGTATGCGTTCTCCGCTTTCAGGTACTCGTTTTCTTCCCTGAGACGCTCGAGCTCGCCGGCTTCCGCACGTATTTGCTTCTTTTGGGGCATCCTTGGACAGCTCCTTTGGGGCCTCTTATCCCGCAGATTCTTGTAGCCGCCTTGCCTAAACCTGTTTAACCAGTCTTTTATGGCGGAACGGCTTATATCATACTTGGCACAAACCAAGACACAAGATAGCGATTTTTTCACCACGTCATTTACTGCAGCGCATCTTACTTTGAAGTCTACGGGGTGTCCTATGCGTGGTTCTGTCTGGAACTTGCCGGTCAGATCGTACATCCGGCAACGATGTTTGACTTCACGTTCCGATATGCCGACTAGTCGGGCGACAGCCCTGGGCATCATACCTTCTTTGTGCAGGTCTAGGACCCTCTGCCATTCCTCTTCTGTGTGTATTTTTGTCATGCAAACCTCTAAAGTTGTGTCCAAC
>NZ_FRBF01000048.1 GCF_900142545.1 Fibrobacter sp. UWT2
TGCCCGTAGCGCCACTGTTCGCGGATTTCTTGCGCCCTGTTCTGCAGAATCCGGTATTCCTCGAAGATTTGCGCCTGCAACAGCATAAGCCTTGTACGGGCGGCCCTTACGCTGTATTTCTGGGCCGATATGCGGTGTCTTTCGGCAACGCCGCCGAACAGCGGTATGTTTATCTCTATGCCGCCCGCAAGCACGGTCTGGCGCTTGCCCTCGGTCTTGAAGTTCCTCACGGCCTCGCGGGCCTTGTCGTTCCTGCTCCTTATGCCGTAATTGCCCACGAGGTCCACGGTGGGGAGCCAGTCTGCCCGCCTTGCCGAAAGTTCCGATTCGCGGAGCATGACCTCGGCCCCTTGCGATAGGTAGCCCGGGTGCATGAGCGACATGGAATCCAGGAATGTGAGCGAGTCGAGCCTTGCCGCCGAATCGGGGGCAAGGTCCGGGCGCATGGCGATGGGGCGGGGGTCGTGGATGTATTCGCCGGACGACAGCGTGAGCAACAGCGTAAGCCTTGCGCCGCGCAGCTTGTCGAGGGCGTCGAGCCTTGCCGACTCGCGGTCGGAATACTCCGCGACGGCCTTGCTATAGTCAAGGGGCGAAAGCAGACCCTGCTTGAGCCGCTTGCCCGCATCTTCCACGATGTCCTTTGCCACGCGGGCCGATTCCGTCGCCGAAGCCAGGAATCGGTCGGCGTAGTAGTAGTTCCAGTAGGCGTCGCAGAACTTTTCCAGGACATCGTTCAGGGCGTCGCGGTATTTCTGGTAGGCGAGTTCCCTGCGGAGCCTTGCCTGTTCCAGCTCGTTCGTGGCCGAGAAGAACAGCGGGCCGTCCTTGAGGAGGTGCTGGCGCAGCTCACCGCCGAAGTAGAGTTCCGAGGTGTAGTCGCTGTGCGTGTAGGTGGCCTGGTTGAACCCCACGTTATATTCGGTGCCGGTGGGGAGCGCCCCCTGTACGCCTATCTTGTATTCTTCCTTTGTCTCCGTAAACAGTGCGCCGGGCCGTTCGGCGGTCTCCTTGAACGCGCGGCCCACAAGCCTCGGCTCGAACTTGCCGTAGGCCCCCGTGGCCGCCTCGGATTCCGAGAGCCATGCGAACTTCGCTTCCGTCACGTCGGCGTTGTTGGTGAGCACGGCCTGTAGGGCCGTCCCGAAATCCAGGTACAGCGAGTCGCCCCTGTCTTCGGCGGCAAGGGTAGAAACTACAGCCAGGGTGGCGATGATGTTTACGGCGCGGAAACTCATTTAAGCAGGATTTTCCCCGTGACACCCGGCTCGACGGCCAGGTCCGTGTTGTCGAATATGACCTTCACGGTGCGCAGCATGCTGGACTTGTCCACCACGGGCGACACGAACTC
>NZ_FRBF01000049.1 GCF_900142545.1 Fibrobacter sp. UWT2
TTACTTGATGATTTCGGTTACGGAGCCAGCGCCAACGGTACGGCCACCTTCGCGGATTGCGAAGCGGAGCTGCTTTTCCATTGCCACCGGGGCGATCAGGTTCACGTGGATGGTCACGGTGTCACCCGGAGTCACCATTTCAACACCTTCCGGGAGCTGGATCGTGCCAGTCACGTCGGTGGTGCGGAAGTAGAACTGAGGACGGTAGCCGTTCATGAACGGAGTGTGGCGGCCACCTTCGTCCTTCGTCAGGACGTAGATTTCAGCCTTGAATTCGGCGTGCGGAGTAACGGACTTCGGGGCTGCGAGCACCTGGCCGCGGCTGATGTCCTTCTTTTCTGCGCCGCGGAGGAGCAAACCGACGTTGTCGCCAGCCTGGGCGTCGTCGAGGAGCTTGCGGAACATTTCAACGCCAGTCACCACGTATTCGGCGGTTTCGCCGAGACCAACGCGTTCGACCTTGTCGTTCAGGTGAACCACGCCGCGTTCGATACGACCGGTAGCGACGGTGCCACGACCAGTGATGGTGAACACGTCTTCGATCGGCATCAGGAACGGCTTTTCGGTTTCACGGGCCGGGAGCGGGATGTAGGTGTCGCAGGCGTCCATGAGTTCCATGATCTTGTCCTGGTAGGCAGAGTCGCCTTCAAGGGCCTTGAGGGCGGAACCGCGGATGATCGGGGTGTTGTCGCCGTCAAATTCGTACTTGGACAGAAGGTCGCGAACTTCCATTTCCACGAGGTCGAGGAGTTCTTCGTCGTCCACCATGTCGACCTTGTTCATGAACACGACGATCTTCGGCACGCCCACCTGGTGAGCGAGGAGGATGTGTTCACGGGTCTGCGGCATCGGGCCGTCGGTAGCTGCAACAACGAGGATGGCGCCGTCCATCTGGGCAGCACCGGTCACCATGTTCTTAACGTAGTCGGCGTGCCCCGGGCAGTCGACGTGAGCGTAGTGACGGTTTGCAGTGGTGTATTCCACGTGGGAGGTGTTGATCGTGATACCGCGGGCCTTTTCTTCGGGAGCGTTGTCGATTTCGTCGAAACGCTTGGCGGCGGCGAGACCGCGTGCAGCGAGAGTCGTGCAGATTGCGGCGGTCAGAGTGGTTTTGCCGTGGTCAACGTGGCCGATGGTGCCGATGTTGCAGTGCGGCTTGCTTCTGTCAAAATGTTCTTTTGCCAT